>CAZNSS010000066.1:0-11797 GCA_964575465.1 uncultured Holophagales bacterium
ATGCACGACCCGCCCGTCAAGCTCGGGATACCTTTCATCATCAACCTCTACACCGACCCTCGCGAAGAGAAGCCCACCGCCGACTCGTGGGTGATCACACCGATGCTGAAGATGGTGGGCGCATTCGAAGCGACGACGAAGGACCATCCGCTCATCCCGATGGGCACGCCCGATCCCTATACGCCGCCGGCGAAATAGAGCGAAGGTCGGCTCGCTGGAAATGTTCCTTCCGGGAAAAGGAGATGGAAGATGAAGTCGAGAATCCTCAGCGTCCTCGGACTGGCCTTCTGCCTGGCAACCTCAGGTTGGGCGCAGGACGTCCTGCCCCGGCCCGAACAGCCGTTCAAAGGCAAGATCGGCCGCACGCCGAAAGACTCCACACCGGATTTCCCCAAGGCCGTCGAAGGGCCCAAGGGCGCACCGAACATTCTGGTCATCCTCACCGATGACGTGGGGTTCGGAGCGTCCTCCACGTTTGGCGGGCCGATTCCCACGCCGACGATGGACCGCCTGGCCAGGAGCGGACTTCGCCACAACCAGTTCCACACCACCGCTCTCTGCTCACCCACGCGGGCGGCGCTCCTGAGCGGACGCAACCATCACTCGGCCGGCACCGGCGTCATCATGGAGCTGGCCACGGGCTACCCCGGCTACAACTCCCTGATGTCGAAGGGCGCCGGGACGTTCGCGGAAATCCTGAGGCAGAACGGGTACGACACGTCCTGGTACGGCAAGAACCACAAGGTTCCCGACTGGCAGACCAGCCAGGCCGGGCCGTTCGACCTGTGGCCTACCGGCCTGGGCTTCGAATATTTCTACGGCTTCATCGGCGGCGACACCAGCCAGTGGAGTCCCGCGCTCTTCGAGGGGACGAAACCCGTCGAGCCGCCGCACGGCGCGAAGGACTACTTCTTCGACAGGGACATGGCCGACCACTGCATCGACTGGATCCGGATGCAGCACGCGACCGCGCCGGGCAAGCCCTTCCTCGCCTGCTACGCGACGGGCACGGCCCACGCGCCGCATCACGCCCCGCCGGACTGGATCGCGAAGTTCAAGGGCAAGTTCGACCAGGGCTGGGACAAGGTGCGGGAGGAGACCTTCGCACGGCAGAAGGCGGCGGGAATCATCCCGGCGAACACGAAGCTGACGGAGCGCTCCACCGGCATTCCCGCGTGGAACAGCCTGAACGCCGATCAGAAGAAGGTCTTCGCGCACATGATGGAGGTCTATGCCGCGGCGCTCTCGCACGCCGACAGCCAGATGGGCCGCATCCTCGACACCATCGAGGCGCAGGGCGAGCTGGACAACACGCTCGTCATCGACATCCAGGGCGACAACGGGGCCAGCGGCGAAGGCGGCATGCAGGGCCTGCTCAACGAGATGACCGTCTTCAACGCCATCCCCGAGGACATGAAGGAAGTCGTTCGCCGCATGGACGAGCTGGGCGGTCCGACCACCTTCAACCACTACCCGGTCGGCTGGGCGCACGCGATGGACACGCCGTTCCAGTGGACGAAGCAGATCGCTTCCCACTTCGGCGGCACGCGCAACGGCATGGTCATCTCGTGGCCCGCGCGCATCAAGGACAAGGGCGGCCTCCGGACGCAGTTCGGCTCGGTGATCGACGTCCTGCCGACGCTTCTCGAAGCCGTCGGCGTGCCCGCCCCGAAGTCGATCGACGGCGTAGAGCAGAAACCGATCGAAGGCACGAGCCTGGTCTACACCTTCGACGATGCGAAGGCGCCGTCGAAACACACGACCCAGTACTTCGAGATGTTCGGCAACCAGGGCATCTACCACGACGGCTGGGTGGCCTGCACGACGCCGGGGGTCGCACCGTGGGACTCGGCTGCCGAAACGGAAGGCCGCCTGCCTTCCGTCCTCGACTACAAGTGGGAGCTCTACGACGTAAGCCAGGACTTCTCGGAGGCGGTCAACCTCGCGGCCAGGGAGCCCGGCAAGCCGAAAGAGATGCAGGACCTCTTCTGGAAGGAGGCCGCGAAGTACAACGTCCTGCCGATCGAGAACAGCCGGATCGACCGGTTCGACGTGAACATCCGTCCCAGCCTGACCCGCGGTCGGGACGAGTTCACCTACTACCAAGGGCTCGTACGCATTCCCGAGGGCGCCGCACCGGACACGAAGAACAGGTCGTGGCAGATCAAGGCCGAGCTGGACATTCCAGAAGGCGGAGCGGAAGGAGTGCTGCTCACTCACGGCGGGCGTTTCTCCGGGTGGGGGCTCTACCTGCTCGAGGGCAGGCCGGTCTTCTGCTACAACCTCGCCGGTGTCGCCCGTTACACCATCGCCGGCAAGGACGCGCTCGCACCGGGCACGCACACCGTCGTCTACGATTTCAAGTACGACGGCCCGGGTCTCGGCAAGGGCTGCGTCGGCACGATCCAGGTGGACGGCACGACCGTCGCCACCGGCCGCATCGAACGGACCTTGGCGTTCCGCCCCTCCCTCGACGAGACGCTGGATTGCGGCGAGGACACCGGGACCCCCGTCGCAGAGGACTATCTGAACAAGATGCCTTTCAAGTTCACCGGCGATCTCAGGAAGGTCGTCCTTTCGCTCGGCAAGAGCGGACTGACGGCGAGCGACGAGAGGACGCTCGACGAGGGCAGGAAGATCGCGGCGCTGCGGGACTAGCCTCGGCTCCATGAGGAGCTGATCGAAACCACCGGGCCGCATCCGCCTGTCAGGGCGCAGCCCGGTCACCCTCCCCAGCCGGGGAATGCTCGGGACCAGGAAGCTGCCCACCCCTCCCAGGCGCTTGCAGTCTCTCCGGTTCCTCGAGCCCCCGGCGAAGAGATCCGCGAAGGTCTCTCTCCGTTCGCTCGCTCCGTTTTGCCTTGGCATTTGGCAGCGTCGGTACCAGAATCCAATGCATGAAACTTCTCGCGCGGCGCGCCGCCGGACGCCTCGGCTCGCTCCTCGGCGATTTTCCGGTCGCGCTCGTTCTCGGGCCGCGCCAGTGCGGCAAGAGCACACTCGTCCGCCACGTGCGAGAGGGCTGGGACGTCTTCGACCTCGAGCGCCCCTCCGACCTCGCGATCGTCCGCTCGGATATCGAGGGCTTCCTGGACGGCCATGCGCGACACGTCGTGCTCGACGAGGCACAGCGGTTGCCGGAGCTCTTCCCCGCCCTGCGCTCGGCCGTCGACCGAGACCCGGGCCGGGGCCGATACATCCTGACGGGCTCGGCGAGCCCTGCACTCGTCACCGCCGTCTCCGAGAGCCTCGCCGGCCGCATGGGCCTGGTCGAGCTGACGCCCTTCCTCGCATCCGAGGTCGCGGGAACACCACATGCCAGCAAGCGCTGGTTCTGGGGTGGCTATCCACCCGTGCACGAGCGACGGACCTCGGCGGCTCGATCCGAGTGGCTCGACGCCTACGTCTCCACGTTCCTCGAACGCGATCTCCCCACTCTCGGCGTTCGGCTCCCGGCCGCCCGCCTTCGCCTCCTCTGGACGATGCTGACGCACGTCCACGGGAACCTGCTGAACGTGTCGGACCTGGCCCGGTCGCTCGGCGTCTCGCCTCACACGGTGTCTTCCGACCTCGACGTGCTCGAGCAGACGTTCGTCCTTCGCCGTCTCCCTCCGTACTTCACGAACGTCCAGAAACGGCTCACGAAGAGCCCGAAGGTCTACCTGAGAGACACGGGTCTCCTCCACTTCCTCGCAGGGCTCCGGGAACCGAAAGAGCTGACGACGTGGTCCCGCCGCGGGGCCTCCTTCGAAGGGCTCGTCATCGAGGAGCTGGTCGCCTGGGCCTCGGCCAGCCTCGTCCGGCCCGAGGCCTTCTTCTGGAGGACGCAGGCGGGGGCCGAGGTGGACCTTCTCCTCGTCCACGGGAAGCGAATGGTGCCGATCGAGATCAAGCTCGGCGCGACCGTAGACCCGCGCTCACTCGCCGGGCTCAGGCAGTGCATGAGCGACCTCGGCCTCCGGAAGGGGTTTGTCGTCTACTCGGGGGAGGAGCGTCGCTCCGTCACCTCCGCGATCGAGCTCATCCCCTGGAGTGCCATCGCCAGCGGCGACTTCGACCTGCCCTTGTAGCCCGTAGCCTGGTTCCGTTCCGAAGGCAGGGCCGACGCCGCACCCTCAGGGGTTGCTGCAACAACGCCGCGCGGCGGGCGAGGCTCGCCGCGCGGCCGGTCCGTCGGGTTTCCCGGGGCTACTTCTTCGGTGCCTTGTCGACCCGGATCGCGAGCGCCTCGGCGTAGGTGAGCTCGACCGTGTCGCCGACGCTCACGCCCTGGAGCTTCTCCGGGTGCTTCACCTTGATCGTCCGGGTGCTCCCCTCCGGTCCCTTGAACGTGACCGAGGGAACCTTCGGGTCGATCGCCGTGATCGTGACGGTCACGGTCGTCTTCTGCCCGATGGCGCCTGCCGGCTTCTCGCCCAGCGCCGCCGCCCTGGCGCCCACCGTCGTCTCGGCGCCGGCCGCCTTGCCGCCCTTCTTCACCTCGTACGCGACCGCCTCGGTGTAGGTCGCGACGACCACGTCTCCCACGTTCACCTGGGCCAGGTTCTTCACCGCGTCCCCGGCCACGAAGCTGTATTCCGTGCCGTCCTGCTTCCTGAGAGTGACCTCGCGGGTCTTCTGGTCGACCTTGAGGACGGTGGCGGTGACTTCCGTCGACGACACCACGGCCTCTCCCTTCGCCGGAGCCGCGGGCTTCGCGGCTGTCTGGGCCAGGGCCGCCGTCGAGAGGAAGAGGGTGCCGGCCACGCAGGCGGCGATCATCGGGAATCCGGGGTTCTTCATCGTTCGATCTCCTTCGTCCTGGGATGCCAGGGGCGACTCGGTTTCGCTCGAACCAACTCGCCATTCGGCTCGTGCGGCGAGTTTTAAGTATGCCACTGCGGGCGGTCCCAGCTGAGTCGCTCCCGAGGCGACATCCGTAGCCGGAAGGGCTCGCCGACATCAGACCCCATCCCGGCCGCACGCCGATCGGGCATACTCGCGGAAGACGTTCCACAGCAGGAACATCCCAACCGTCGAGGACGACGAGGGGCCGATGAACGCCCTTGAGGCAGTGGATCCGCGCCGAGGGGGTCCACGCCGGGACGAGCTCCTCCGGCCCCGGGCGCCCACGTTTCCAATCACGAGATAGAAGGAGAAAGAGCATGTTCACTCGATTCCTCAAAAAGACCCTCGTGCCGGCCGTCGCCGCGATGGCCCTCGCCGTCGCCGCCGCTCCGGCGCCGGCCCAGGCTCCCTCGAAGGTGGCAGCGAAGAAGCCAAACATCCTCGTCATCTGGGGCGACGACATCGGCGGCTTCAACATCAGCGCCTACAACCTCGGGGTGATGGGATACAAGACCCCGAACATCGACCGCATCGCGAAGGAAGGGGCCCTCTTCACCGACTGGTACGGCCAGCAGAGCTGCACGGCCGGACGCGCCGCCTTCATCACCGGTCAGTCGCCGATCCGCACCGGCCTGACGAAGGTCGGGCTCCCCGGCGCTCCCGAAGGGATGAAGAAGGAAGACCCGACGATCGCCACGCTGCTCAAGGCCCAGGGCTACGTGACCGGGCAGTTCGGCAAGAACCACCTCGGCGACCGGGACGAGATGCTCCCGACGGCCCACGGGTTCGACGAGTTCTTCGGCAACCTCTACCACCTGAACGCCGAGGAGGAGCCGGAGCACCCCGACTATCCGACGGATCCGGCGTTCCGGAAGAAGTTCGGACCGCGCGGCGTCATCCACAGCTTCGCCGACGGCCGCATCACGGACACCGGCCCGCTGACGAGGAAGCGGATGGAGACGATCGACGAGGAGGTCAACGCGAAGGCCCTCGACTTCATGGAGCGTGCCAAGAAGGCGGACAAGCCCTTCTTCCTCTGGTGGAACTCCACGAGGATGCACATCTTCACGCACCTCAAGAAGGAATCCGCCGGCAAGACCGGCCTGGGCGTCTATCCCGACGGCATGGTCGAGCACGACGGCCACGTCGGCCTGGTGCTCGCGAAGCTGAAGGAGCTCGGCCTCGAAGAGAACACCATCGTCATGTACTCCACCGACAACGGCGCGGAATCGATGAGCTGGCCCGACGGCGGCACGACGATGTTCCGTGGAGAGAAGAACACCAACTGGGAGGGCGGCTACCGGGTACCCACCCTGATCCGCTGGCCGGGCGTGATCAAGCCCGGGACGGTCATCAACGAGATCGGCTCGCACGAGGACATGCTGCCGACGCTCCTCGCCGCGGCAGGCGACGCGACCGTCAAGGAGGACCTGCTCAAGGGAAGGACGGTCGGCACCGCGACCTACAAGGTCCACCTCGACGGCTACAACCTGCTGCCGGCGCTCAAGGGCACGGCCGAGTGGCCGCGCAAGGAGTTCCTCTACTGGACCGACGACGGCAGCGTCGCCGCGCTTCGCTACAACCAGTGGAAGATCACGTTCCTCAAGCAGGAGGCGCACGGCCTGCACGTCTGGCTGGAGCCCTTCGTCGCGCTCCGGGCGCCCATCATCGGCAACCTGCGCAGCGACCCGTTCGAGCGCGCCGAATACGAGGGCTACGGGTACAACCAGTGGTTCACGGAGCACATGTTCGTCATCGCGCCCGCGGGCGCCTACGTCGGGCAGTGGCTCCAGAGCTTCCGCGACTTCCCGCCGCGGCAGAAGCCGGGCAGCTTCAACCTCGACCGCGTCATGGAGACCATGATGAGCGGCTCGAAGGGCGGCGGCAACTGACGCCGGCCTGACCGGAGCCTCCAGCCACCTTCCCGGGCCGCACCCGCCTCGTGGCGTGCGGCCCGGCTCTTCCGTCCGGGAGCTCCGCGGAGGGCGCGGTGGCCGGCGGTGGCGTCGACTTCACGCGCCTCTGGACCGAGAAGGTCTGCGGCGGAGGGCCGAACCGTCGTCGACATGAGGGACGACTGGAAGGCGACCTGACCGGCCGAGAAGAGGAGGCGGGTCTCAGCGCCTCACGAACTCGACGTCGAACGTCTGCTGCTGGAGCGCCTGGAAGTAGAGCCCCGCGAGGACGTCCCGGGCGGGGTCGAAGATCAGCTTGTAGGTGCTCCCGGGGTAGTTCACGTCACGCAGCTCGACGAACAGCGTGAGGACGCCTCCTTCCCGGCGCGCCTCGGCGCGCGCCACGCGGATCGGGCGCGGGTTCAGGTACGCGGCGTCGACCGTTCCCTCGGGCGAGACGGAGCGAATCTCGAGGATGTAGCCGCCGTCCGGGCGGAGCCACCGGCCCTGGAGGCGATCGAATCCCGCGACAGCGGGTGCCGGGGAAGCCGACGGGACCGCTGGCGCGGGTGGAGCCGTCGCAGCCGGCGCCGGAGCCGGAGGTTCCGCCCGCTCCCCGCCCCGCGGTCCGCACGCCGCGGTGATTCCGAGAACGAGCGTGCCCGAAAACGCGAGCGCAGCCCGCATCGATCTGCAAGAGAATGTCCATCCCATGGCGTCACCGTCCGTCCGCCATTCTCTCCTGCTCGGCGCCGTGCTGGCCCTCGCCCCACCGCTCGCGGCCCAGGCGCCCCCCGCGCCGCCCTCTCCGGCGGCACCCGCCGAGACGAAGGCGGCCGAGAAGCCCTGGTACCAGAAGATCCAGCTGGGCGGCCTTCTGTTCGGCGACGCCTACGCGGTCGTGGCCCATCACGACCCGGACATCGACGGCCAGTGGGGCTTCTGGCTGAGGCGCGGCTACCTGACCCTCGACATGGACGTCGCGAGGACGTGGACGGCCCGGTTCCGACTCGAGGTCAACAGCCCCGGGGACTTCGAGAGCAGCGCGAGGATGACGCCGTTCGTCAAGGACGCCTGGGTGGCCTGGAAGGACAGGGGCCACGAGATCTGCCTCGGCATCTCGCCCTCGCCGACCTTCGAGCTCGTCGAAGGGCTCTGGGGGTACCGCTCCGTCGAGAAGACGCCGATCGACCTCTACCGCCTCGGCAGCTCGCGCGACTTCGGTGTGGCCTGGAAGGGGAAAACGGCCGGCGGGAAGCTCTCCTGGCACGCGATGCTGGGAAACGGCGCCGGCGAGGGGGGCGAGACCGACGAAGGGAAGAAGGCGATGCTCTCGGTGGCGTTCCAGCCGACGAAGGAGATCGTCGTCGAGGCCTACGCCGACACCGAGGACCGCTCGGATTCGACCGACCGCACCACCTTTCACGCCTTCGTCGGGTTCAAGGGGACTCGCAGCCGCTACGGTGTCGAGTACGCGACGCAGGACAGAGAGACGGCGGGAGGCCCGGACCAGGCCGTGGCCGTGGCCTCGATCTTCGGCGCCTGGGATCTCGGAGAGAAGCTGAGCCTTCTCGCGCGCGTCGACCGTTCCTTCGACGGCATCCCCGACGCCGGCGACATCCCGTACCTCGGGTTGGCCGCGGACACGAGGTTCGACTTCTTCCTGGCCGGGGTGGAGTGCCGGATCCATCGGGCGGTCAGCGTCATCCCGAACGTCGAGTACGTCGCCTACCGCGAGACCGACGGGCGCCCCGCGCCCGACGACGACCTCATCGCGCGCCTGACCCTCTACGTCCGGTTCTGAGCCCCTGCCACCCGAACGTATAGTCGTCGCGCATGCCGAAGGCCTGCGGCACGGATCGCCTCGAGCCCGGACCTCCGGGCCGGCTCCGCCTCTCGTGCGATCGGCCGAAGACGTGGGTCGCCCGCCGCCCGGCCTCGCCGGGGAATCCGGTTCATCCCGGAACGGCCGTGCGCTGGGAGGAAGAGCTCTGGGAGGTCGTCGTCGCCGAGGCGAGGCCCGGGGGCGGCGTCCGTTACGAGCTCGCAAGGTGGGACGACCAGCACGCGATCCGCGTCCTCCTCCCCTACGACGAGAGGAGCGAGGCCGAGCGGGCCGCGGACGCCCGCGACGCGGGCCGGCGGCGGGTGGCCGCGTGGGTCGCGTTCCTCCTCGCCCCCGTGGTCGGGCTCCTTCCGGGGCGGGTCCAGGAGCGCCTCGGCCTCGAGCTGGGGATCCGGGCCTCGCGGCTCACGCTCGCGTCGATCCTGGCCCCTTTCGCGGCCGGGACGTTCGCCGTCGTCATGTCGCTCGCCGCGGGCTTCGGCGCCGGTCTCCAGGTGGCCACCGTCGACCTCGGGCCGCTCCTCCCGCTCCTCTCCTACCTCCTCCCCGAGTCGTTCCTCCGCCTCGCCATCGTCCTCGCGCAGGACCGCCCCATCGGCTCGCTCCTCGGGATCCCCCTCTACCTCCTCGCGCGGGTCACGGGTCTCGTCGGCCCGGAGCCCGTTCCTCCGGGTCCGGGTGAGCCGGCCGAGGCGCAGCGCCTCGTCGACCGGTACCTGATGCTCGAACCGCTCTTCTCGTTCCTGTCGGCGGCCGAGCAGGAGACGCTCCGCGGGAACCGGGGCTTCTCGCCCGTCACGTGGGGGAAGAGGACGGCCTGGTTCCTCCTCGTCTACCCCGGCTTCACCGCCCCGGCGCAGGGGGCAAGGCTCTTCTACCTGGGCGGGAACGCATTCGACGTCCTCCTCCTCCTCGCGACGCTCTTGCTCGCCGCCGAGCAGGTCCGCCGGCTCCGGGTCCTGGGGCGCGGTCAGCCGGCCCCGAGCGTCCTCGGCGCCCTCGTCCGACCCCTGGCGGCTCCGCTCCTCGGCGGGGAGCCCCCGCGGTCGGGGCCAGGCGCCGGGACCTGAGCTTTTCGCGTTCCGCTGCGACACAGCACTTTCGGAATCGGGCGGTTTGTGGCAAAACCCGCCGCATGACGACGGACGCCCTCGCCCCCACGCTCGGACCCCGCGTTTCCATGAAGTGGATCGTGAGCCAGCGGGTCGACCTCCTCTGGTTCATCGGAGGGTGCCTCGCCGCCTACGCGCTCCTCGCCGCCCACGCCGGCTTCCACGTCGACATGGTCGCGGTCTGGTTCGCCTGGGTCGTCGTCCTCGACAGCCCGCACTTCTTCTCGACGATCAGCCGGACCTACATGGACCGCGAGGAGATGAAGGGGCGCCGGACGCTCCTCCTCGCGAGCCTCCTCTGGTTCCTCGTCGGCCCCGCCTTCGTCGGCGTCAGCTGGCTCCTCTACAACGCCGGCGTCGCGTCGTACCGGACGCCCTGGACGACGTTCCTCCTCCTCTTCAACATCTGGGCCTACTGGCACGTCGTGAGGCAGCACTTCGGCTTCCTCCGCCTCTACGAGCGGAAGGGGGGCGAGACCGACGCCTTCGACCTGAAGCTCGACTCCGCTCTCCTCTACGGCGGCCTTCTCCTGCCGTTCGGCGCCTTTGCGCTCCGCCACCCCGAGGCGCGGCCGCAGTTCGGCCTCGGCCCCACGCCGGGCCCCGAGATGCTCGTCGTCCGGGCGCTCGAGATCGCCTTCGCGGCGCTCGTGGCCACCTACGTCGTCCGGCAGGTCGCGAAGTGGCGGCGGGGCGAGACGCTGAACGGCCCGAAGCTCCTCTTCCTCCTCGCCGTCATCCCGCTCTACGCGGTCATCTGTCTCTGGGACGCCGTCCTCACGGCGCCCCTCCTCGCGTTCGCCGCGTTCGTGACGATCTTCCACGACCTGCAGTACCACGCGATCGTCTGGTTCCACAACCGCAACCGGTACTACGCGCCGGGCGTCGACCCGTCGCGCTTCGGCCTCGCCGCGAAGGTCTCCTCGAGCTTCGCCGTCTACGCGGTCGCCGCCATCGGCTCGGCCGCGTTCTTCCGCTACCTCGGCTGCGGCCTCGAGCTCTTCCCCGGCTGCTCGCCGTTCGTCGCCCCGACGGGGTCGATGACGCTCTTCGGGGCGATGAAGTGGAGCGACCTCCTCGGAGGCGTGTTCATCGGCTTCTCGATGCACCACTACTGGGTCGACCAGTTCATCTGGAGGCCCGGGAAGAGCGAGCAGCTCCGCAGGGAGCTGAAGCTGACCTAGCAGGGCGCGATCCGCCCGGCTGGGCCCCGTCGCACGATCGAAATAGACTCCGTTCCATGAACGGAGACTTCTCTCCCGACACCCTGAGAGCCTGGGGCGGCGCCGCCGTCGAGCGCCTCGCCCGCTACTTCGAAACGATCGAGAGCCGCCCCGTCCTCGCCCGGACGAAGCCGGGCGAGCTCGTCGCGCAGTTCCCGCCGGAGGCCCCCGAGGAGCCCGAGAGCTGGGAGGCGATCGAGCGGGACCTCGACCGGCTCGTCGAGCCGAACCTGACGCACTGGCAGCACCCGGGCTTCATGGCCTACTTCGCGACGAACGGCTCGGTGCCGGGCATCGTGGGCGAGACGCTCGCGGCCGGCTACAACCAGGTCGGCATCCTCTGGCGCACCTCCCCCGCCTCGAACGAGATGGAGCAGGCGATGGTCCGGTGGCTCGCGAATTTCGTCGGGCTGCCGGTGGAGTTCGACGGGCAGCTCGCCGACACGGCCTCGGCCGCATCCCTCATCGCCCTCGCCGCCGCGCGCGAGCAGGCCTTCCCCGACGTGAGGAAGACGGGCCTCGCGGGCCTCCCGCCCGCCGTCGTCTACTGCTCCGAGCTCGCCCACTCGTCGATCGACAAGGCCTGCGTCGTCCTCGGCCTCGGGATCTCGGGCCTCCGGAAGATCCCGACCGACGCGGAGCACCGGATGGACGTTGCCGCGCTCGAGGCGGCCATCGCGGCCGACCGCGCGGCGGGGCGGAGGCCCATCGCCGTCGTCGCGACGGCCGGCACGACCGCGGTCGCCACGATCGACCCGCTCCCGGAGATCGCCGCCCTCTGCCGCCGCGAGGGGCTCTGGATGCACGTCGACGCCGCCTACGCCGGTGCGGCGGCCAGCCTGCCCGAGAAGCGGCCCCTCTTCGCGGGGTGGGAGGAGGCCGACTCGATCGTCT
>CAZNSS010000067.1:0-11781 GCA_964575465.1 uncultured Holophagales bacterium
CCTCCCGGCCGGGGCGCAGGAGGCGCCGCTGCCGCAGGTGCCCCGGCGGACGCTCGGAAAGACCGGGAAGACCGTCCCGATCCTCCTCCTCGGAGGCATGGGCCTCGACAAGAAGTTCGACCCGAAGATCGCAGAGGCCGTCCGCTTCGGCGTGAACTACGTCGACGCGGCCGACTGCTACCTCGGGGGCAACTCCGAGGCGGGCCTCGCGGCCTACTTCGAGCGCGCCAAGAACCGCGACCTGGTCTGGGTGACGACCAAGAGCGACAGGCACGACCCGAAGGGTTTCGAGCAGACGGTCTTCCGGAGCCTCGAGAATCTCCGGTCGGACTACGTCGACATGTACTACCTTCACGGCCTCGACGACGCCGACCGCCTGAACGACGACCTCGCCGTCACGGTCCTGCGGCTCAAGAAGTCCGGAAAGATCCGCCACTTCGGCTTCTCGTGCCACGGCGGGAACGTGGCCGAGCTGCTCCACAGGGCCGCGCAGCTGCGCTGGGTCGAGTCGGTGATGTTCCGCTACAACTTCCGGAGCTACGGGAACAGGGAGCTGAACGCCGCGATCGACGCGGCGCACGCGGCGGGCGTCGGCCTCATCGCGATGAAAACGCAGGGCGCGGAGGCCGGTCTCCGCGACGCCTGGAAGAAGTTCGAGAAGACCGGCCGGTGGAACAAGCACCAGGCGGTGCTCAAGGCGGTCTGGGAGGACGAGCGGATCTCCGCGGCCGTGTCGCAGATGGACACGTTCGACAAGCTCCGCGAGAACATCGCGGCCGCGCTCGACCGGACCTCTCTCACCGCCGCCGAGAAGGAAGCCCTCGACCGCTACGCCGCGGCGACGCGCCCCTTCGCCTGCGACGGCTGCGACCAGCACTGCGGCACCGCCGTTCCGGCGGGCGTGAAGATCGGCGAGACGATGCGCTACCTGATGTACCACGATTCCTACGGCGAGACCGCGAGGGCGCGCGAGCTCTTCGCGAGGCTCCCCGAGGAGGCCCGCACCGTCGCTGGAGTCGACTTCTCCGCCGCCGGCCGGGCCTGCCCGCACGGCGTCGACGTCGCCGGGCTCATGAGCCGCGCCGGAGCCGTCCTGACCTGACGAAGTGCACCGCGAGCCGCCGGACCGGCCGCGAGGAGTTACCGGCCGCGTTGGCACCGATCTTCCTAGCTCCTTGGGAAGACCTTGGCTCCCGGCCTTTCGGCCGGGGCGGCCCGGGCGGTGACAAGGGTATTAAGTGGCTTGATGGTAATGGTTTCCAGCATCTACTCTTCGAAACGCTCCCGGACGATTCCCGGGAACCGCATTCGAATAGAATCCGAAGGTTTGGATCGATCTCGGGAATCCCGAATCCGCCTCGGTCGCCGGCCCGAATCCCTTTCCCCCGAACCGGAGGGTGGGGGTCTTTCGTCTGTGGCCGATCGGGGCGATCGCACGAACTTCCATTCGAAGGGAGGAGGACCTTACCCGTTGATCTCAGTTCCGGAGGTCCGGTCGCGCAGGTCGCCGGCGCAACCGGCGTGAGCCCCGGAGGCGGCATGTTCACCGGCTCGATTCACCCGGAGATACGTCCATCCCATTCAACCCATTCCATGAAGGAGAGAGGCAAGACACGATGAGAACCCACCGCACCTGGCTGGTCGCACTCGTCCTGCCCCTTCTGATGGCCTCCGTCGTCGTCGCTCAGGGCATCCCCACGAGCACGATCCTCGGCCGCGTCATCAATGAAGGTCAGGGACTCCCCGGCGTCACGGTGACGGCGAAGTCGCCGGCGCTGCAGGGCACCCGTACCGCCGTCACCTCGACGAACGGCGACTTCGTCTTCCCGAACGTTCCCCCGGGCGACTACACCGTCACGTTCACGATGTCCGGCTTCCAGACCCTGGCCCGCACCGTGAAGGCCAACTCCTCGCAGCAGGCCGCCGTCAACGTCACGATGAGCCTCGCGGCCGTTGCGGCCGAGGCCGTCGTCGTCGCGCAGACCGAGCAGATCTCGCAGACCGCGCAGCAGGCGACGACCTACTCGACCGACCTCCTCGCGAAGCTCCCGACGAACCGGACGATCCAGTCCGCCGTCATCCTGTCGCCGGGCCTCAACCAGAACGGCCCGAACGGCATCTCCATCGCGGGCGCCCAGTCGACCGAGAACCTCTTCACGGTCAACGGCGTCGTCATCACCGACAACGTCCGTTCGACGGCGAACAACCTCTTCATCGAGGACGCCATCCAGGAGACGACCACGATCACGTCGTCGGTCTCCGCGGAGTACGGCCGGTTCACGGGCGGCGTCATCAACACCATCACGAAGTCGGGCGGCAACACGTTCAGCGGCTCCCTCCGCACGACCCTCAACAACGACGCGTGGAACTCGACCTCGGCCTATCGCACGGCGACCGGCGTCAACCCGCAGAAGGACACCTTCGTCAACTCCGTCGTTCCGACGTACGAGGCGACCATCGGCGGGCCGATCCTCAAGGACAAGCTCTGGTTCTTCCTCGCGGGCCGGTATTTCGACACCACCGGTGACCGCTCCACGGTGACCAAGTTCACGAACATCCCCGTGACCTACGGTGACGAGGAGCTCCGCTACGAGGCGAAGCTGACCTTCTCGCCCTTCCAGAGCCACACCCTCACCGGGTCCTACATCAAGAACGACCGGGACCAGGAGAACTACAACTACGACGTCCCGGCCGACACGAACGTCTTCTACAACCGGCAGACGCCGCAGGAAATCGCCGTCATCAACTACAACGGCGTCCTCACCGACTCCCTGTACGTCGACGGCTTCTACTCGAAGCGCAAGTTCACGTTCGAGAACTCCGGCTCCATCTACACCGACCTCATCAAGGGGACGCCGATCAAGGACCAGAACCTCGGCGTCGTCTACAACTCGCCGACGTTCTGCGGCGTCTGCTCCCCCGAGACGCGCGACAACGACGACATCGTCCTCAAGGCGACGTACTTCCTCTCGACGAAGTCGCTCGGCTCGCACAACATCGTCCTCGGGTACGACGACTTCGGCGGGCAGCGCAAGTCGAACAACTACCAGTCGGGCAGCAACTTCACGCTGTACACGGTCAGCCCGTCGATCGTCAGGGGCCAGGACATCTACCCCGTCATCGACTCGGGCAGCTACGTCGTCTACTGGCCGATCCTCCAGCTCTCGCAGGGGAACGACCTGCGGACGCGCTCGGTCTTCCTCAACGACACCTGGCGCCTCAACGACCGCTTCTCCTTCAACCTCGGCGTCCGGTACGACAAGAACGACGCGACGGACCAGGGCGGGAACAAGACCTCCGACGACTCCGCCTTCAGCCCGCGCCTCGCCGCCACGTGGGACGTCAAGGGTGACGGCAAGCTCCGCGTCGCCGCGAGCTACGCGAAGTACGTCGGGGCCCTGCAGGACACGCAGGCCGGTTCGGGCGCGACGATGGCCGGCAGCCCGGCGATCTACTACTGGTACTACGAGGGCCCGACGATCAACGGGAACCCGGCCGGCACCCTCACCTCCCCGAACGCCGCCGTCGACCAGTTCTTCAAGTGGTTCCAGTCCCGCGGCTGCATGCCGGACCCGACCGCGGCCTCGTGCACGGTCCCGCTCGGCGGCCCGCCCTCGATCAGCGGCGTGAACATCCAGATCAAGGACACCCTGAAGTCGCCCTACACCAACGAGTACGTCCTCGGCCTCTCCGGCACGATCGGGCAGAAGGGCTCCTTCCGGGCCGACTTCGTCCGCCGCGAGTACGGCAACTTCTACGACCTCCTGAAGGACACGACGACCGGCAAGGTCGCGAGCCCCGTCAACGCGGCGCAGAAGTACGACCTCGGCCTCATCGTCAACTCCAACGACTACACCCGCGAGTACACCGGCCTCCACACCCAGTTCCAGTACCGGTTCGGCAACCGCATCAACGTCGGCGGCAACTGGACCTGGTCGCACCTCATCGGCGACCTCGTCGGCGAGACGTCCGGCTCGTCCGTCGTCCGCGGCGGCCTCCACGCGTATCCGGAGTACTTCGACCGCAAGTGGAACGCCCCGGTCGGCAGCCTCGGGAGCGACACGCGCCACCGCGTCCGCCTCTACGGCAACTGGGACGTCCCGATCCCCGAGGGCTTCGGCGCCCTGAACCTCGGCCTCATCGAGAGCTTCGACACCGGCACGCCGTACGGCGCCGTCGGCACGATCCGGACCGGCTCCTACGTGACGAACCCCGGCTACCTGACGCCTCCCGGTTCGGTCAGCTACTACTTCACGGACCGCGCTGCCTACCGGACCGACGACATCTACCGGACGGACCTTTCCCTCACCTACTCCTACCGCATCGGCGGCGCCGTCGAGATCTACGTCACGCCGCAGGTCTTCAACCTCTTCAACCAGCAGAACGTGACCGCCGTGAACACCACGGTGAACACGGCCGCGCAGTCCTCGACCTTCACCGCGTTCAACCCCTTCACGACGGCCGCGCCGATCGAGTGCCCGCAGGGCACGGCGGCCGCCGCCTGCAAGGCGATGGGCGCGAACTACCAGAAGAGCGCGCTCTTCGGCTCGCCGACGAGCTCGACGGGCTACCAGACCCCCCGCTACTTCCAGCTCACGATGGGAATCCGCTTCTAGTCCCATCCCGCGATTCCCGGTCGAAGGGCCCCGGCGCAAGCCGGGGCCCTTCCCTTTTCGGGCGCCGAACGAAGAGGTTCCGAGGCCTCGATATTCCGCGGTCGCGCCTCTAGACTCCCCGCCGATGCGTCGCCGCTCCCGCACGAACGCGGCCCTCCCCGTCGCCCTCCTTGCCCTCGTGGCGGCCTGCAGCCGTGGTCGTGGCCCGGCGCCGGAAGCCCCCGTCTTCGCCGGCGCGCCGGTCGTCGTGATCTCCGTCGACACGCTCCGGTCCGACCACCTGCCGTTCTACGGGTACGACGGAGTGGAAACCCCCGCCTTCTCGGCCCTCCGCCAGGACTCGGTCCTCTTCGAGCGCGCCTGGTCGCCCGTCCCGCTCACGCTCCCGGCGCACGTCTCTCTCTTCACGGGGCAGCCTCCGGCGGTCCACGGCGTGCACGACAACCTCGGCTACCGGCTGGGCGCGGACCTGCCGACGCTCGCCGAGCGGCTCCGGGCGGCGGGCTACCGGACCGGGGCGGCGGTCTCGGCCTTCGTCCTCGGAAAGGGCTCGGGAATCGACCGGGGATTCGACTACTACGAGGACGGGATCCAGCCCTCCACGACGCAGTCGAGCCCGAGCCTCATCCAGCGCCCGGGGGGCGAGACGGCCGCGCTCCTCTCCGGCTGGATCGACGCCGAGGCGGGGAGACGCTTCTTCGCCTTCCTCCACCTCTACGAGCCCCATACGCCGTACGAGCCACCCGAGCCTTTCCGGAGCCGCTACGCGTCGACGCCGTACGACGGCGAGATCGCCGCGGCCGACGCGATCGTCGGGGAGTTCCTCGGACGCCTCAAGGCGAAGGGGCTCTACGACCCGGCGCTGGTCGTCTTCCTGTCGGATCACGGCGAAAGCCTCGGGGAGCACGGGGAGGACGAGCACGGGATCTTCCTCTACCGCTCGACGCTCCAGGTCCCTCTCCTGCTGAAGCTCCCCGGAGGGAAGCTCGGCGGGACGAAGGTCCCCGGAGCGGTCCAGCTCACGGACCTCGTCACCACGATCGGCGAGGCGACGGCGACCCCGGGCTTCCCGCGCGCCGACGGGGCCGTCTCGCTCGTCGCCCTCGCCTCCGGCGCGAGGCCCCCGGAACGGCTCCTCTTCGCGGAGACCCACTTCCCGCGAATCCACTACGGCTGGGCGAGCCTCTCTTCGGCGTTCGGCGGCCGGTGGCACGCCATCGACGCGCCCGACCCGGAGTTCTACGACCTCGAGAGCGACCCCGGCGAAACGGCGAACCTCGTGGAGAAGCGGCCGGGACCCTACCGCGCGATGGCCGTCGCCCTGGAGAAACGCCGGACCGCCTTCCGGCCGCCCGACGCCGTCTCCGAGGAAGACCGGAAGAAGCTCGCTTCCCTCGGCTACCTGTCGACCGGAGCGCCGGCGAGCTCGAAGGACCTGCCGGACCCGAAGGCGGAGATCGGCGTCGTCCGGACGCTGCGGGTGGCCGTCGCGAAGTCGTCGTCAGGTCGGCCCCTGGAGGCGCTCCCGCACTTCGAGGAGCTCCTGAAGCGGAACCCGGCGATGACCGACGTCTGGGAGCTCTACGCAAACGCGCTCCTCGCCGCCGGGCGCCCGGCGGACGCCCTCTCCGCGATGCGGAAGACCGTGGAGCTCTCGCCGCCGCACGCGACGATTCCGCTCCTCGCCGTGGCGAACATCTGCCTCCAGGCCGGCCTCGCGGATGAGGCCGAGAAGAACGCCCGGCTCGCGCTCGACCGGGGCGATCCGGCCGCCCACGAGACTCTCTCGCGCGCCCGTCTCGCCCAGGGCGACCTCGACGGAGCGGAGCGCGAGGCGCGCGAGGCGCTCGTCGTCCCGAAGGTGCGCCGGAGGGCGAACCTCGCGCTGGCGCACGTCGCCGTTCGGCGCGGGATGGACCAGGAGGCGCTCACGTACCTCGACGCGATCCGCGATTCGGGCGGAGAGGCGGCCCTTCTCGGCGTTCACTACCTGCGCGGCGACATCCTCGCCCGGAACAGCCGCTGGGAGGAGGCCGAACGGGAGTTCCGCGAGGAGATACGGCTCTTCCCGTTCGGGACGGAGGCCCGCGTCGGCCTCGCGCTCGTCCAGTCCGCACGGGGCGAGACCCCGGTCGCGAAGCGCACGCTCGCCGACATGGTGACGGAGGTCGGGACCGCGGAAGCGTACTACCGGGCCTACCGCGCGCTCGTCTTCCTCCAGGACCGGTCCGCCGCCGAACGGCTCCGCCGGACAGCGATGGAGCGATTCCCCGGCGACACGAGGTTCCTCACGAGCCTCTGAACGGGGAGCTCCCGCGCGGGCCGGGCCGCTCCTCCCGCCGCCCGGGACGCCGCCGTCAGCCCTTCCCCTCCCGGCGTCCCAGCCGCGGCTCGCCGGGGTAGCGGCGCATCCCCTCCGCCCGGACGCGACCCGCCGCGGCCTTCTCGCCGATGACGGAGAGAACTCGGACCGCGGCGACGTACGACTCCACGCCCGGGACCGATTCGATCATCGACTCGGCGGTCTTCACGGCGTCCGCCCGATTCTCCTGCGCGGCCTGCAGGAGGACGAGGGAGCTCCAGGCGCCGAGCTCGGCCGGATGGAACCGGATCTCCTCGACGAACTCGTTCTCCGCCTCGGCAGCGCGGCCCATGCGCGCCAGGATGTCTCCCCGGAGGGCGTGGAGCCCGGAGATCCTGTGGCCCTCGAGGCCGCTCGCCTCGGCCTCCCGGGTCAGCTCGAGCGCGCGGGGCAGGGCTCCCCGCCGGACCTCGATCCCGGCGAGGACGAGGTACCCACGATTCCCGTCGGATGGCGACGCGAGAGAGGCCCGCGCCGCCTGCTCCGCCCCGGCGAGGTCCCCCTTCGCGAGGAGGGCCCGCGCGAGGATCTCGTCGCCGGCCGGGTCGCCGAGCTTCTTCGCGAGCTCCGCGTGGCGGATCGCGTCGTCGATCCGGCCGAGGTCGAGGAGCTCGTCCGCGAGGAGGCGGACGTAGTGCGTCGACCCGGGCGGCGCGAGCTCGACCGTCTTCTTCAGGGCGGCGATCGCCTCGTCGGTCCTCCCGAGGTGAGAGAGGGCCTGGGACCTCAGCTCCCAGATGTCGAGCATCCGCGGGTTGTCGCTCAGGAGCTTGTCCGTCCGCTCGACGGCCCTGGCGGGCCGCCCCTCCATCAGGTCGCCGAGGGCGTCCTTCATCTCCTGGACCGTCCCGATGTGGTCCTTCGGGTCGTCGAGCGGCCCGGCGCCCGCGGTCGCGCCCGAGCTGAGGTAGCCGAGCGAGGCGAGCTGCTTCGCCGCCTCCGGGTCGACCGCCCCCGGCGCGCGGAACTCCGACCGGAGCTTCTCCATCTCGATCCGCATCGCCCGGAAGGGGGGCGGCAGCGCCGGGGCGAGGTCCTTCTTCTCTCCCGGGTCCTCCGCGAGGTCGTAGAGCTCGGAGCGGGGGGCCTCGATGTAGTGCCAGCGGTCGTCGAGGAGCGAGCGGAGCTCGCTCCAGCCGAAGTGGATCCGCGGGAAGAAGGTCTCGGCGTAGAGGCGGCGGGAGGGGACCGGGACGCCTCGGGCCGCGTCGAGGAGCGAGACCGTCCCGGCCGGCCGCGCGAAGCCCTCGACGCCGGCCGCCTCGGCGATCGTCGTGTAGACGTCGGTCAGCTGGACCGGCGTCGAGAGGCTCGCCGGTCCGGTGGCGATGCGCTTCGGGAGCTTCACGAGGAGCGGGACCTGGAGGACCTCCCGGTAGAGGAAGACGCCGTGCTCGTTCTCCCCGTGGTCCCCGAGCCCCTCGCCGTGGTCGGAGAGGAAGACGACGAGGGCGCGGTCGTAGATCCCGCGAGCCCGCAGGAAGTCGAGGAACTTCCCCACGATCGCGTCGGCGGCGGCGACCTCGCCGTCATAGGCGTCCGCGTATCGGCTCCGGAACGGCTCGGGCGGCTCGTACGGGCTGTGCGGCTCGTAGAGGTGGAGGAAGGCGAAGAACGGCTTCTCCTTCACGCCGTCGACCCAGGTCTCGAGAGAGGCCTCGGCCTCGCCGCCCGGCCGCTGGACGCGGTTCAGCGCCTGGTTCGGCCGGGTCGGGACGACCGAGTCGTCCCAGAGGTCGAAGCCGCGGGAGACCCCGCTGCTTCCCTTCAGCACGATGCTCGAGACGGCTCCACCCGTCGCGTAGCCCCCCTTCCGGAGGAGCTCGGCGAGGAGCGGGACGTCGGCCCTCACGGTGTAGCCGAGGTTGTCGTGGACGCCGTGGCGGTCCGGGAGGAGGCCGGTGAAGAGCGAGACGTGAGCCGGGAGCGTGAGCGGTACCGACGTGTAGGCCCTCTCGTAGAGGATGGAGTCGGCGCGGAGCGCGGAGAGGGAAGGCGTCTCGACCTTGCCGTATCCGTAGAACGGGAGGCGGTCGGAGCGGAGCGTGTCGACGGAGATGACGACGATCGGAGCCCCGGGCGTCTTCACGGCGCCGCCCCCGCCCCGAGGCCGGCAACCGGCCGAGGGGGCGACGAGCGCGAGGGCGAGGGCGAGGGTGAGGGTGACGGGGAGCGCGACGAGGACGCCGTGGCGGGCCTTCATGGCCGCGGATTCTGCCCTGACTCGCGAGGCGGGGCGGCGTCCTGCTATCCTCCGCTGCGCAGTTCGGGGCGCTGGTTCCCCTATGGCAGCATCCCAGGTTGCGAAGCCACATTCAGGAGGTGGGGATTTGGCCCGTCCCAACTACTCGCACAGCAAGCGGCAGCGGGAGCTCGTGAAGAAGCAGAAGCGCGAGGAGAAGCTCGCGAAGAAGCTCGAAAAGAAGAACGCGGATCCGAACGCCGCCCCGGAGGACTCTGGAGAGGCCGGCGAGAGCGTCGAGCCGACCGACACGCCGGACCCGGTCGCCTGACCGCCGGGACGAACCGGGATCGGGAAGGCCGCCCCCAGGGGCGGCCTTTCCTCTTTCCTCGGCGGCCCCGGGCCCCTCGGCGCCGGGCCTTCCCGGGGGGCCGGGGTGGCGCCGTTCCGGGGCAGGGCGGTTTAGCATCCCTGCGCCGCCATGAGAAAAGCCGCCTCGCTCGCCGCCGCCCTCCTCCTCGGCCTCGCGACGCTCCCCGCCCGCGCGGAGAACGCCGCCCTCGACCTCCCGCTCGGCGATCCCGCCCGCCGGGATAGGTCCGTCTCTCTCGCGCTCGACGTCGTCACCGACACGAGGACGGCGGCGCTCGTCTCTCCCGCCGAGGTGGCGCAGAAGCTCGCGAAGGCGCGCCTCGTCTTCCTCGGGGAGAGCCACACGAGCTCCGAGTTCCACCGCGTCCAGCTCCAGGTGATCCGCGAGCTGAAGCGGGCGGGGAGAAAGGTCCTCGTCGGCCTCGAGATGTACCCGGTCGCCGAGCAGGCCGCCCTCGATCTGTGGAACGGCGGAACGCTCTCGGAAGCGGAGTTCGTCGAAAGGTCCCGGTGGTATCGGAACTGGGGCTACCACTGGAACTACTACCGCGACATCTTCCTCTTCTGCCGCGACGCGAAGGTCCCGCTCCACGGCGTGAACGTGCCGCGCGAGCTCGTCTCCGACGTGAGGAAGAAGGGCTTCGACGCGCTGACCGCGGAGCAGAAGGCGCTCCTCCCTCCGAAGATCGACGTCGACGACGCCGACCACCGGCGGCTGTTCAAGGCGTTCTTCGAGGAGAGCGACTCGATGCACTCCGCCTCGATGCCCGAGGCGATGTGGGACGGCATGTTCAAGGCGCAGTGCACCTGGGACGCCGCGATGGCGTGGAACGCCGTCGCCGCGCTGAAGAAGACGAACGACCCGAACGCGGTGATGGTCGTCCTCATCGGCTCCGGGCACGTGGCGTACGGGCTCGGCGCCCAGCGCCAGGCGGCCCTCTGGTTCGACGGCGCGGCCGCGTCGGTCATCCCGATCCCGGTCCTGGACGACGAGAACGAGCCGGCGAAGGTCCGAGCCTCGTACGCCGACTTCGTCTGGGGCGTGGCGAAGGAGACCGACCCGGCCTACCCGGTCCTCGGCCTCTCGACACGCGACCCGAAGGACGGCTCGGAGGGCTGGCCCGTCATCAACGTCGAAAAGGACTCCGTGGCCGAGGCCGCGGGCTTCAAGGTCGGCGACGTCCTCCTCGCGATGGACGGGAAGCCGCTGAAGGAGAAGGGGACGTTCAACACCCTCATGGCCGACAAGCGCTGGTCCGACACGGCCTCGTACGAGGTGAAGCGCGGCGAGGAGAAGGTGACCCTCGTCGCGAAGCTCGCCCGGAAGCTCCCCGAGGCCCCGAAGGGCGGAGGCGAGAAGAAGTGAGGGCCGGCGGCGCGCAGCCTTCCTCCCGCGGGGCGCTCCTCCGCGGGACGGTCCTCGGCACGGCCCTCCTCGCGGGCGGCGCCCTTGCCCAGGCGACCGCCCCGCTCGCTCCGCCGGTCCCTCCCCGGCCCGCCGTCGCCGCGACGGCCTACGACCTCGACGTCGAGCTCGTCCCGGCGACGGGGCGCCTCCGCGTCTCCGCGCGGATCGCCCTTCCTCCGGGGACGAAGCCGGAATTCGTCATCAACGGCGCCCTGAAAGTCACGAACGCCGAGCCGAGGGTCGAAGAGGTCCCGCTCGGAGACGTGGCGGCGTTCTTCGGGAACAACTCCGTCGCCGAAGAGCCGGCGCGTCGCGTCGCCCTGAAGCGCTACCGCGCGAAGGGTTCCCCCGCCACGCTCGTCGTGTCGTACGAGGGTTTCGTGCGAAACGAGCTGACGGCCCCGAAGGAGGAGTACCAGCGCGGCTTCCGCGAGACCCCGGGGACGATCGGGCCGGACGGCGTCTACCTCGCCGGGAGCACGTTCTGGCTGCCGACCTTCGGCGAGGCGCTCGTGACCTTCCGGATGACGGCGAAGGGCCCGGCAGGCTGGCAGCTCGTCTCGCAGGGCGACGGGACGGCCCGCGGCACGGACGGCGTCGCCCGGTGGGACTCGAAGGGTCCCGTCGACGAGCCCTATCTCGTCGGAGGCCCTCTCCACGTCTGGCGCGACCGCGCGGGCGACGTCGAGACGCTCGCCTTCCTCCACGAGAAGGACGACGCCCTCGCCGCGAAGTACCTCGCGGCGACGGCGCAGTACCTCGAGATGTACCGCGCGCTGATCGGGCCGTACCCGTACGGGAAGTTCGCGCTCGTCGAGAACTTCTGGGAGACGGGCTACGG
>CAZNSS010000068.1:0-11718 GCA_964575465.1 uncultured Holophagales bacterium
GACGAAGCCGTTGCTCGAGGAGGCGACCTGCCCGTACGAGGCGACGCCGCCGTACCTGGCGGCGGGGAGGAGCGCGGGATTGTCGACGAAGCCTCCCGGATCTCCGCCGAGGCCGACGCTCGCCCCGCCCAGGGCGACCTGCCGGGCCCCGAACGGGGCGAAAGGCATCTGGGCCGCGACGGGACCCGCGGTGAAGAGGATGGCGGCAGCGGCGAGAACCGGCCTGGCGAGGAGAAACCGAGGCGAGCGGATCATCTGGCCGACAGTCTAGACGCCTGCCGGCCAGGCGGCTCCGGCCGGCGCTCCGAAGTGTCGGATGTGATTCCCCGCTCACTCCGTGGGTTCACCTCGGGTCCGGGAAGACGGTCTTCCACTCGTCCTTCATGCTCACGACGGTCCAGCCCCTCTTCGGCGCGGCGTCGAGGGCCTTGTCGAGGCGCCCGAACGGGGACTTCCGGTCGTAGGCGTACTCCCGCTCGGCGTCGTCGTGCCGCACGAGGAGGCCGAGGCTCGGGCCGGGTCCCGAGGTCGTCCACTCGAGCATCTGGAAGTCGCCGTCCGAGTTGCCGAAGGCGAGGATGGGGCGGCGCCCGATGAACTTATGGATCCCGACGGGCTTCCCCGCCTTGTCGTCGACGAAGTCGATCTTCGGGAGGCGGACGATGGCCGGCACCCCGTCCTTCACGCGGTACTCCGTGGCGATCGTCGACCCGACGACCTGCTCCGGGGGAACGCCGTAGACGCGCTCCGAGAAGCTCCGGATCATCTCGACGCCTCCGCCGGAGACGAGGTACGTCTTGAACCCGTTCGCGCGCAGGTACGCGAGGAGCTCGAGCATCGGCTGGTAGACGGTCTCGGTGTACGGGCGTCCGAAGCGCGGGTGCCGGGCCTTCGCGAGCCAGTCGGAGACGGTCGCCGCGAACTCGTCCGTCGTCATCCCGGCGTGCGTCGCCATGAGGAGCTCGAGGAGGCCTTTCTCGCCGGAGGCGGCGACGGCCTTCAGGTCCCCCGCCAGGGCGGCCGAAAAGGGAGCCGCCGTCTTCCACTCGGGGTGCTTCGGTGCGAGAGCCTTCACGCGGTCGAGGGCGAAGGCGAGCTGGACGTACATCGGCTGCTCGGCCCAGAGCGTCCCGTCGTTGTCGAAGACGGCGATCCGCTCGGCCGGAGGGACGAAGCCCTTTCCGCCCGGCTCGGTCACCGACCTGACGAAGGCGACGATCGCCTTCCGGGCGGCGCCGTCCTTCCACGAAGGGAGCGGGTCGGCGGGCTGCGCGCGCGCGGAAGCGGCCACGGCCAGGGCGAACGCGGCGGTGAGAAGGCCCGCGGGAAAGTGTCGGCGGGCCCGGAACGCGGTTTCGAGCATCGGTTCCCCCGTGGTGTGCGTCCGGGAAGAGGAGAGCGGGCCACCGACCGGAGGGGTCGGTGGCCCGCGGGGTGGTGGGCCCTAGTTCGAACCGGCGCTCTGCCGGAGCTTCTCCTCGATGCCGCTCAGGTTGAAGGAGCCGGGTGTCTGGCTCGGTGGGTACTCCTTCATCGTCACGAGGAACTTCGCGGCCAGGGCCTGGATCGGCACGACCACGAACGGCCGGTCGAGGAACCAGTCGTTGTAGGTGTTCGCGTTGTGCTGGGCCTTCTCGAACGGGTCGCGCCGGAGGTTGAAGAGGAGCGGAACGCGCAGCTCGGTGAAGGGCTCGCGCCAGACGCCGAAGGCCTCTCCCCGGTTCTCGAGGAAGACGACCTTCCAGTCCTGGTAGCGGGCGGCGACGATCTGGCCGTCGTCGTTGACGTACCAGAACTCGTTCCGGGGCGATTCCTTCGCCTTGCCGGAGAGGTAGTCGAGCTGGTTGTAGCCGTCGATGTAGTTACGGTAGGTGCGGCCGTTGATCTCGGTCCCCTTGAGGAGCTTCTCCTTGATGTCCGGGGCGCCGGCGGCGGCGGCGAACGTCGGGAGCCAGTCCTCGTGGGAGACGATGCCGTTGAGCGTCGTGCCGGCGGGGAAGTGCCCGGGCCAGCGGACGAAGGCGGGGACGCGGTAGGCGCCTTCCCAGTTCGAGTTCTTCTCGCTCCGGAAGGGGGTCGTCCCCGCGTCGGGCCAGGTGTTGTAGTGCGGGCCGTTGTCCGTCGAGTACATGACGATGGTGTCGTTTCCGATGCCGAGCTCGTCGACGAGCTTGAGCAGCTCGCCGACGTGGGCGTCGTGTTCCACCATTCCGTCGCTGTACTCGTCCTGCCCCGACTTGCCGCGGCTCTCGGCCTTCACGTGGGTGCGGAAGTGCATCCGCGTGCCGTTCCACCAGGTGAAGAAGGGTCTGCCCGCCTTGACCTGGTTCCGGATGAAGGTCTTCGCGGCGGCGATCGTCTCGTCGTCGATCGTCTCCATCCGCTTCTTCGTGAGGAGCCCCGTGTTCTCGATCTTCTGGCCCCCCTTGCCGTCCGCCCACGTGTGGAGGACGCCGCGCGGACCGAACTTCTTCAGGAACTCGGGGCTCTTCGGGTAGTCGGCGTTCTCCGGCTCCTCCTCGGCGTTCAGGTGATAGAGGTTGCCGAGGAATTCGTCGAAGCCGTGCATCGTCGGGAGGTGCTCGTCGCGGTCGCCCTGGTGGTTCTTTCCGAACTGCCCCGTGGCGTACCCCTGGCCCTTGAGGACGGTCGCCATCGTGACGTCGGTCTTCTGCCAGCCCTGCTCGGCTCCGGGGAGGCCGACCTTCGTCATGCCGGAGCGGACCGGGACGGAGCCGCTGATGAAGGCCGCGCGCCCTGCCGTGCAGCTCTGCTGCGCGTAGTAGTCGGTGAAGGCGACGCCTTCCGTCGCGACACGGTCGATGTTGGGAGTCCGGTATCCCATCATGCCGCGGTTGTTGTGGCTGATGTTCCAGGTGCCGATGTCGTCGCCCCAGATGACGAGGATGTTCGGCCTCTTCGGCGTCGCGGCGGGAGCCTTGGCCGCGGGAGCGGGCTTTGTCGCCTGGGCGAACGCCACCGGCGCCAGCAGCGCGGCGGCCAGGAGCAGGAGAAGGGGAGCGGGGTTTCGTCGTGTCACGGGGGGCCTCCTTCGGGTCCTTCGTTGGTCGAGAGCGGTCGTTTGGAGATCGCAGGTTCGGTTCGTCAGGGATTCCGCGCGGATCGGGCGCGCAGCAGCAGGTCGACGTAGGGAGGCACCCCCGCGAGCTCCGCACCTGCGTTCTTCAGGCGGACGAGAAGGCGCGTTCCTTCCTCGTCGGCCGTGACGAGCTCCGAGAGGTCGAGGCGCAGCCTGCCCGGATCGCCGCAAGCGCGCTCGAGTTCCGCAACGCCGTCCACGCCGAGCCGGCCCGCGACGCGGACGGTCAGGGCATCCCCTGTCCTCTCCAGAGTGACATGCAGATTCAACGGTGTGTTCGTCGCACGAACCGTGCCCTCCGGCCCGAAGCTCCGATCGTCCTCCCTAACCCATTGACCGGCAGCTTCTTCTCGTCCGTTTCCCGGCGCTCCCCCCGGTCGGCGACTCCCTGGCGGGCCACGAAACGTCGTGCCCGCCACGAAATGTCGTGGCGGATCGCACTAGAATCGGACCGCTCGTGCCGGTTCCCAGCTTCATCGCCTACCTCGGCGGGCTTTCCGCCCGCTTCACGGCGGTCCCTGCCGACGGGATGGACGAGGAAATCCTCCGCGCTCTCGAAGGCCTCGTTCTCGAGCTCGGGACGGATCGCGCGAGCTTTTTCAGAGTGGACACCGAGACGCGCACGGCCGTAGCGCAGCACCAGTGGGCCCGTTCGGGAATCGGGATCGACGCCTCGGCGGCCGTCAACGAGCTGCCCTGGTACCGGGGGCGGCTTTTCGCCGGCGAGGCGGTCGTCGTGGACTCGCCCGACCGCCTCCCGCCCGAGGCGCAGGCCGAGCGACGGTTCATGAAGCGGACCGGGATGAAGTCGAACGTCTCGGTCCCCGTGTCGTTCGGGGGGCGCCAGCTGTCGGTCATAGCGACCGGCACCTTCGCGGACTGGCGAACCTGGTCGCCGGAGGTCGTCGAGCAGGTCCGTATCGTCGGGCAGATCCTCGCGAGCGCCGTCGACCGGAAGGTCCGCGACCTGGAGCTCGAGAGGAGCCTCGACGAAGTCCGGCTCCTGAAGGACCAGCTCCTGGCCGAGAACGACATGCTTCGCGAAGAGCTCGGCTCGCCCGAGGGCTTCCGCGAGCTCGTGGGCGAGAGCCCGGCCCTGAAGCGCACCCTCGCCCGCGTCGCGCAGGTCGCGCCGACCGACGCCACGGTCCTGCTGCTCGGCGAGACGGGCACCGGCAAGGAGCTCCTCGCCCGGGCGGTCCACGAGCGGAGCCCGCGATCCGGCCGGACGATGGTCAAGGTCAACTGTGCGGCCATCCCTCCCACCCTCATCGAGAGCGAGCTGTTCGGGCACGAAAAGGGGGCCTTCACGGGAGCCCTCGCCACGAAGATCGGCCGGTTCGAGCTCGCCAGCGGCGGCACCCTGTTCCTCGACGAGATCGGGGACCTCGGCCTCGAACTGCAGTCGAAGCTCCTCCGCGTCCTGCAGGAAGGGGAGTTCGAGCGCGTCGGGTCCAGCCAGACGCGAAGGGTCGACGTGCGCCTGGTCGCCGCGACGCACCACGACCTCGGCGCGGCCGTCGAGGCGGGGCGCTTCCGGGCGGACCTCTACTACCGGCTGAACGTCTTCCCCGTCCGCGTGCCGCCCCTGCGCGAGCGCCGCGAGGACGTCCCTCTCCTCGTCTGGTGGTTCATCCAGCGGCGCCAGGGGAAGCTCGGCCGCCACGTCGAGAAGGTCCCCCGCCGGGCGATGGAGCGCCTCGCGGCCTACTCGTGGCCGGGAAACGTCCGCGAGCTGGAGAACGTCGTGGAACGCGCCCTCATCCTCTCCCCGGGGCCGACGCTGCGCCTGGACGAGTTCCTCGCCGGCGGCGAGGCGGGCGAGACGAGGTCCGTCCGGGCGCCGCAGACCATCGAGGCCGTGGAGCGGACCCATGTCGCAGCGGTCCTCGAGAGGTGCGGGGGCCGCGTCGAGGGTCCCGAGAACGCGGCGGAGATCCTCGGACTCAAGCCGAGCACGCTGCGTTCGCGGATGAAGAAGCTCGGGATCCGGCGGTCTTGAAGACCGTTCTCGACTTCGCCATTCCTGCCTGCGCGATCCTCGTCATGACGGTCGTCGGGCTGGACCTGACGCGAGCGGACCTCGCGCGCGTCGCCACGCGGCCGCGACTCGTGGTCGCCGGCCTCGTCGGCCCGCTCGCGCTCCTCCCGCCCGTCGCTCTCTTCGTCCTCGCCGCCGTGCCGATGCCCGCCGAGATCGGGGCGGGGCTTCTCCTCGTCGCCGTCTGCCCCGTGGGCGGAATCTCGAACGCCTACAGCTACCTGGCGCGCGCCGCAACCGCCCTCTCCGTGACGCTGACGGCGGCTTCCTGCGTCGCCGCCGTCCTGACGATGCCCCTCCTGACGCGCGGGTTCGAGCTGGCGCTCGGCCGGCCGCTCGGCTACGAAGCCCCGGTGGGGCCCCTGGCGGCCCAGGTCCTCGCGATGCTCGTCCTCCCCGTGGCGCTCGGGATGACGGTCCGGGCGCGGGCGCCCGGCCTCGCGGTCCGGTACGAGAAGACCTTCGCGAGGATCGCGGCCGGCGGGCTCGCCCTCCTCCTCGGGTTCATCCTCGTCAGCGAGTGGGACCGCTTCGTCACGAACCTCGCGGCGACCTCGGCCGCCTCGGCCCTTTTCGTCCTCCTCGCGATGGCCGCGGGGTGCGGCGTCGCGAGCCTCGCCGGAGCCGACCGGCGCGAGCGCTTCACGGTTTCCGTGGAGTTCGCGACGCGCAACTGCGCGATCGCGGCGGCCGTCGCGATCACCCTCCTCGGCGACACGCGGTTCGCCGTCTTCGCGACGACCTACTTCTTCACCGAGGCGGCGCTCGTCGGCGTCGCGATCGTCGCGTACCGGCGCCTGGGCGACGGGCGAAAGGAGCACGCGTGAGCGTCAGGGACCGGCTCCTCCGTCTCGTTTCCGGGAAGGTGCTCGCGGGCGTCGCCGCCGCCGTTCTCCTCTACGCGGCGATCGGCTTTCTCGTCGTCCCGCGCGTCGTCCTGTCGAAGCTCCCGCCGGCGCTGTCGGCGAAGCTCCACCGGCCGGTGACGCTCGCGGGGGCGAAGGCGAACCCGTTCACCCTTTCGCTCACGCTCGAGGGGCTGAAGGTCGGGGAGAAGGAGGGATCGGCGGCCTTCGTCGCCGTCGAGCGCCTCTTCGCGAACGCAGAGCTGTCGTCGGTCTTCCACCGCGGCGCGGTCCTGAGCGAGCTGGCTCTCGAGGGCCCTGCGATCTCGATAGCCCGTACGGGGCCGAAGACGCTGAGCATCTCGGACCTGATCGAGGAGTTCTCGAAGGCCGATCCCGAATCGAAGCCGGCGCGGTTCTCGGTCGCGAACATCCGCGTCGAGCGGGGAACGATTCTCTTCGACGACCGGCCCGCCGGGACGAAGCACGCGGTGACGGGGCTGAAGGTCGGGGTTCCGTTCGTCTCGAACCTCCCGGTGGACCAGGACGTCTTCACCGAGCCCTTCCTCGGCGCGAAGGTGAATGGCTCCGCGTTCGTACTGAAGGGGAGGACGAAGCCCTTCTCCGGGTCGCGCGAGACGTCCCTCGACATCGACCTTACGGACATCGACCTGCCGTTCTACCTCGCGTACGTCCCCGCGGCGTGGGCACCCCGGCTCACGTCGGGGAGGCTCGACACGAAGCTCGCCCTCTCGTTCCGCCAGGAGACCGGGAAGGGCCCGGCGGTGATCCTGTCGGGCCGAGGCGTGCTCCGGCGCGTGCGCCTGACCGGGGACGGGACCAGGCCGCTCGCCGGCCTGGAGCGGTTCGAGGCGGTCGTCTCGTCGGCCGACCTCCTCCGCCGGGACGTGCGCCTCGCGAGCCTGTCGGTCGAGGGGCCGGAAGCCTGGCTCCACCGGGACCAGCGGGGCGAGTTCCCGCTCCTCGAGAAGCTCTTCGGAAGCGCACCGAACGCCCCTGCCGCGATGCCGGAGAAGAAGGACTCGCCGGGATGGAGCGTCGAGGTCGCCGCGATTTCCGTGACCGGCGGCCGGCTCCACGTCCGCGACGAGCGCACTCGACGCCCGTTCGAGGCGGTCGTGGGCGAGGTATCGATCACCGTCGCCGGTCTCTCGACCGTTCCGGGGAAGGCTGCGACGCTGAAGGTCTCCGCGACGACCGACGCCGGAGAGAAGATCGGCCACTCCGGGAGCCTCACTCTCGAGCCGGTGGCCGCCGAGGGGACTCTCACGCTGACCGGCGTCCCCCTGAAGCGGTACGCGCCCTACTACGAGGACGCCTTCCTCTTCGCCATCGAGGGCGGAACGCTCGACGCCTCGACGAAGTACCGCTGGCCTGTCGCGGGTGAGAAGGCGGCGCTCTCGGACCTCTCGGTCGCGGTGAACGAGCTGCGCGCGCGGAAGAGCGGGGAGAAGGAGCAGTTTCTACGGATCCCGTCCGCGTCGATGTCGGGCGGGGCCGTCGACCCGGAGAAGCGCGAGGTCCGGGCGGATTCGATCGGCGCGTCCGGCGTGCTCCTGAAGGTCGTGAGGGAGAAGGACGGCGGCATCGACCTCGCGAGACTCTTCAAGGTGGAGCCCCCCTCCTCGCCCGGCCCTGCCGGCGGGGTGGCAAGCGCGCCCGGAACGGGGAAGAGCGCGAGCGGTGGCCAGTGGACGGCACGCCTCGGCTCCGTCTCCCTCGAGAGGGGCTCCGTGCGTTTCGTCGACGAGGCGGCGCCCCGGCCCGTGACGGTCGTCGTCGCGCCGATCGGCTTCTCGGGAGAGGGGCTTTCCACGGCGCGCGGCGAGACGGGGAAGATCCGCGGGAAAGTCGTCCTCAACGGTAGAGGGAGCGTCGCCGTGGTGGGAACCGTCGGCCTCTCGCCCGTCCTCGCCGATCTGAGTGTGGAGGCCGCGGGTGTCGAGCTTCCTCCCATCGCCGCCGGTTACACGCCGGAGAAGATCCGGCTCTCGCTCGAGCGAGGCACGATCTCGGCGAAGGGACAGGTCTCGGCAAGGGAGGGCCCGGACGGCTCCCTGGCGTTCGGCTGGGAGGGCGAAGCGACCTGCGGGAAGCTCCGCCTCGTCGACTCCGCGACCTCCGAGGACTTCCTCACGTGGGACTCGCTCCGGTTCGGCGGAATGAAGGCGGCGTCGAGGCCGCCGTCGTTCGTCGCCGGAAGGATGGCGCTGACAGACTTCTTCTCGAGGGTCGAGCTCTACGAGGACGGGTCGCTGAACCTCCGAAAGACCTTCGGCCTCGAAGAGCCGCCGCCCGTGGACGACGCGACCGCCGAGGCGGCACAGGCGGGCGGAAAGCCGGTCGATTCGCCTGCGGTCGCGGCCACCCCGGTCGCGACGACGGCGGGCGCCCCGTACGTGAGGATCGACGCCGTGACGCTGAGCGCGGGAAGGCTCCACGTCGAGGACCACTTCGTGAAGCCGGGCTACGAGGCCGAGATGAAGGACGTAGGCGGGAGGATCTCGGGCCTCTCGTCCGAGCCGGGCGCGCGGGCCGAGGTCGAGCTCCGCGGGAGCCTCGAGAGCTCTGCCCCTCTCGAGATCACGGGGACCTTCAATCCCTTCGCGGCCACTTCCTTCGCCGACATCAGGGTCTCCTTCCGCGACATCGACCTCGTCCCGATGACCCCCTACTTCGTCAAGTACGCCGGGTACGCCGTCCAGAAGGGGCGGCTGACGATGGACGTCGCCTACAAGCTGAACGAGAAGAAGCTGGAGGCGCAGAACTCCATCGTCGTCGACCAGTTCACGTTCGGGGAGAAGGTGGACAGCCCGACGGCGACGAAGCTGCCGGTGAAGCTCGCCGTCTCGCTGCTGAAGGACCCCGACGGCGTCATCCGGCTCGACGTGCCCGTGTCGGGTTCCGTCGACGACCCGAAGTTCCGGGTCGGCCCGATCGTCTGGAAGATCATCGGGAACGTCCTGAAGAAGGCGGTCCTTTCGCCGTTCGCCCTGCTCGGACGCCTCGGCGGCGGGAGCCCGGAGCTCTCTTTCGTCGACTTCGCGCCGGGCGCCTCGACCCTCGACGCCGAGGCGACGAAGAGACTCGACGCCCTCGCGACGGCGCTCGGGAAGCGCCCGGCCCTGAAGCTCGACGTCGAGGGGAAGGCGGACGCGGTGAAGGACGCCGAGGGGCTTCGGCAGCTTCTCTACGAGAGGAAAGTGAAGGCACGCAAGGCCGAGGAGCTCGCGAAGGCGGGGAGCCCGGTCCCCTCTGTCGACGCCGTCGCCGTCTCGAAGGAGGAGTGGCCCGCCTACCTCGAGAAGGCCTACAGGAAGGAGCGCTTTCCGAAGCCCAGGACGGCCCTCGGGTTCGTCAAGGAGATCCCTCCGGACGAGATGGAGAAGCTGATGCTCGTGAACCTGGCGGTCTCGCCGGATGACCTGCGGCAGCTCGCGCTCGCGCGGGCATCCGTAGTGAAGGAGCACCTCCTCGGAGCGGGGAAGGTCGCGCCGGACCGGGTCTTCCTCGTGGAGCCGGCGGCGGCAGAACCGAAGCCAGGCGAGTCGCTCACGCGGGCCGTGTTCGTCCTCCGGTAGCCGGCCGCCCGCGCCTGGTCCTCCCTCGAATCGATGAATGCCCCGGTCTCCAGGCAGAGGGCCATCTAAGATCAGGCCGTTCCCGGGGAAACGAGCTGCCGAGTCCGGCGTGAGTTTCGCGATCGCACGGGAAGTGAGGGTTTCGTCGATGTCGAAAAGTCGTGTCGAAAGGGTCGGTTCGAACGTCCGCCTGCCGTGGGTCGTCCTTCTCCTGACCGCGGCCTCGATTGCAGGGAGGGCTCTCGGAGCCGACCCGGGGTGGCCTCGGGAGATTCGCTCCGAGAAGGGGACGATCATCCTCTACGAGCCGCAGGTCGAGTCGATGAAGGGCGACCTCCTGAAGGCGCGGTCGGCGTTCTCGCTGACGCCGCAAGGGAAGGCCGAGCCGGTCTTCGGGGTCCTCTGGGCGACCGCCCGGATGCGGACCGACCGCGACGCGCGGACCGCGACGCTCGTCACCGCGACGGTGGACAGGGTCCGTTTCCCCGAGATCACCGAAGGCCAGGAGAAGGACCTCAAGGCGATCGTCGAATCGGAGGTCGGACATTGGGAGATCGTCGTCTCCCTCGACAGCCTCACGGCGCTCCTGGCCGCCGCCGAACGCGAGAAGAAGACGTCCGAGCAGCTCGCCGCGGAGCCGCCGAAGATCCTGGTCGAGAAGCAGCTCGCGGTCCTCGTCCTGATCGACGGCGAGCCGAAGCTCGAGACGATCGAGAAGAGCTCCCTCCAGCGGGTCGTCAACACGCCGTTCGCGATCCTCTTCGACTCGAGGGCGAAGGCCTTCTTCCTTTCCAACGGCGACGCCTGGTACCAGGCCCCCGCCGCGACCGGCCCGTACGCCGTCGTCGCGAGGCCGCCGGCGGAGGTGGCGAAGGTGGCGGAGGCGGCAAGGAAGGCCCAGCAGGAGCAGGAGAAAGAGCAGGGGATCACGGAGAAGCCGAAGTCCGGCAAGCCGCCGAAGGTCGTCGTCTCGACCGAGCCCGCCGAGCTTCTCTCCTTCGACGGCGAGCCGAGCTACGTGCCGGTCCCGGGCCTGACGGACCTCCTCTACGTCTCGAACACCGAGTCGAACGTCCTCAAGGACCTCGAGAGCCAGCGGACGTTCGTCCTCCTGTCGGGGCGCTGGTTCTCGTCGAAGTCGCTCCAGGGTCCCTGGACCTTCGTCGCGGCCGACAGGCTCCCCGCGTCGTTCGCGAAGGTCCCCGAGGGCTCGCCGATCGGCGACATCCTGCCGTTCGTGGCCGGGACGCAGCTCGCCGAGGACGCCGTCCTCGACGCGGAGATCCCGCAGACGACGGCCATCAACCGGGCCGACGCGAAGCTCGACGTCTCGTACGACGGCGATCCCGAGTTCGAATCGGTCGAGGGGACGTCGCTCGGTCGCGCCCGGAACGCATCCACGCAGGTCCTTTCTTCCGGCACGAAGTACTACGCCTGCGATCAGGGTGTCTGGTACGTGTCGGCCTCTCCGAACGGCCCGTGGGAGGTGTCGACGGAGAGGCCGCCGGACGTGGATCGGATTCCGCCTGCCAGCCCGGCCTACCAGGTGAAGTACGTCTACATCTACGACGTGACGCCCACGGCCGTCTACGTCGGCTACACGCCGGGGTACTACGGGACCTATGTCTGGGGACCGACGATCGTCTACGGGACCGGCTACTACTACCGCCCCTGGTACCGTCGCGCCTACTACGGCTGGCCGGGAACGTGGGGCTTCCACGCGCGGTGGAACCCCTGGTACGGCTGGTCGTTCGGCTTCGGCTACACGGCGGGCTTCTACAGCTACGGCTCGGGCTGGCACGGGTACTGGGGCGGGGGGCACCATTACCACGGGCACGGCGGCTGGTACGGTCCGGCCGGCTGGCGGCCACCGTACTGGGGGCCCGGCTACAGGCCCGGGCACGTGCACAACAGCGTCAACATCAACGTGAACCTCAACAACCGGCCCGGGTACCGCCCGGGCGGCAGGCCGGGCGGCAGCTATCGCCCACCCCGGCCCTCGAACAACATCTACAACCGGCCTCAGAACAGGATGCGGAACGCTCCGGACAGGCGCGTGCCCAGCCGGGAGACCCGGGTGGAGACGCGGCCGGCCACGAGGCCGGGTGGGGCGGGACCGGGTGCGGCGCA
>CAZNSS010000069.1:0-11566 GCA_964575465.1 uncultured Holophagales bacterium
CTCGCCTCCCGGCGGGGGGCCGCCTCCCGGCGGGGGGCCGCCGCCCGGACCCCCGGACGGACGGTCCCCCGTCGACGGGGGCTCGGGCGTCTTCGCGTCGCTCAGCGAGTCGTTCCGCTTCCAGGTTCCGACGAGCGCCGCACCGGGCGAGGGCACCTGCGCGGCGACGGGAAGGCCGAGGACGAAGGCGGCGAGGAGGGCCGCGGAGGCTCGGGCGATGGTCACGGACGTCTCCTTCCCGGGCGGAGTCACCGCGAGGTGGGAATCGCGGTCGGGTCGTTCGTGGTGTCGTCGATCACCGACGCGAGCGCGACGACGCCGCTGCCGGAGGTGACGGTGACGCGGGCGTACGCCCGGGCGAGGTCGTTCCGCCCCGCGCGGTTCGCGAAGGGGCGGTCGTCCTGCTTCCACTCGCCGGCCGCGAGCCGGACGTCGTAGCTCCCGAGGCTCGTCCCCGCGCCGTCGAAGAGCGTGACGGTCACGGTCGCCTCGGCGGTCCCGGTGTTCGTGAGGGCGATGTTCGTACGGAACGCGGCGTCCTCGGCGAGCGCCGGCAGGTAGGCGGACTCGCCCTCGGCGAGCCCCTCGAGGGACGTCGCCGCGGTGACGTCGAGCCCGAGCGTCCCGCCCGGCGTGCAGCCCGCCGTCTCGCTCACGAGGTCGTAGGTCCGCGAGGAGACCCGCAGCGGCTGGTCCGAGACGACCTCGAGCGCCCCGGAGCCGGCGGCGCCGACGAGGTCGACGACGTCGGCGAGGAGCGCCTGCGTGCCTGCTGCGACGGTCGTCGACGACTTCACGACAGCGTCCGTCCCGTGGAAGCGGAGCTCGACGTGCGCCGTCCCGGTCCCGGTCCCGAGGAGACCGAGGTCGGTCCGCCAGCGGCTGCCGCCCGCCCCCGGGCCGTGCGAGGCGGCCGCCACCCACGTCGTGAGCCGGTTCGACGCCGCGGGGGTCGCCGGCGTCAGGCGGGTCCACGCGCCGGTGGCGTCGGGAAGGCGGCCGTACGAGACGTCCTTCGCGAGTGCGCCGAAGGTCACCGAGTCGATGAGCGTCGTCCCGTCGGACTTCGTCAGGGCCACGGCCTCGCCGTCGGCCGAGAGCTTCCAGCTCGCGTGGGTCGAGCCCTGGCTCTCCTCGCCGTCGGCCCAGAAGAGGAGCGAACCGTTCCCGGGGACCGAAACGCCCGTCGGCACCTTCCACTTCGTCGGGTTCGTCAGGTCGTCCGACAGGTAGAGGCCGCTCATGTCGACGGCGGCCGACGACGTGTTCACGATCTCGACCCAGTCCTCGTACGCGCCCGCCTCCGCCGGGTCGACGATCGTCGTGCCGTTGTCGGCCATCAGCTCGTTGATCCGGAGGGCGTCGACGCCGGTGCCGGGCGTCGTCCCGGTGGCGACGATGGCGACGGGCTTCATCGAGACCGAGGTCGGGTCGTTCGTCAGGTTGTCGATGACCGAGGCGAGAGCGGTGACGCCGCTCCCCGCCGTCACCGTCACCTTCGCATAGGCACGGTCGAGGTCGGTCCGGCCGGCGCGGCTGGCGAAGGGGCGGTCCTCCTGCTTCCACTCGCCCGCCGCGAGGTCCACGGCGTAGGTCCCGAGGCTCGTGCCGGCGCCGTCGTAAAGCGCGACGGTCGCGGAGGCCTTCGCCGTCCCGGTGTTCGTCAGGGCGACGTTCGTCCGGAACGACCCGTTCTCGGCGAGCGGCGTCAGCCACGCGGACTGCCCGTTCTGGAGCCCTTCGGCCGCGAGGAGGCTCGGGACGTCGAGGCCGAGCGTGCCGCCGGGCGTGCAGGCGGCGTCCGCGGCGAGGAGGTTGTAGGTGCGCGAGGTGACGCGGACCGGCTGGTCGGAACGGACCTCGAGCGCCCCCGACCCGCTCCCGCCGAGGAGGGCGACGACGTCCTCGTAGAGCCCCTGGCCGCCCGCGGCGACGGAGGAGGTCGCGCTCGTCGCGCCGTCGGCGCCGTGAAACACGAAGGAGATGCTCGCCGGGGCGCTCCCCGTGTCGAGGACGCCGAGGTCGGTCCGCCAGCGGCTCCCCGCGGCGCCCGAGCCGTGCGAGGCGACCGGGACCCAGATCGCGAGCTGGTTCTTCGCGCCCGGCGTCGCCGGCGAGAGGCGCATGAAGCTGCCGGTCGCGTTCGGGTAGCGCCCGTAGGCGACGTCGAGCCCCTGCGCGCCGAACGTCACGGAGTCGATGACGGTCTTCCCGTCGGAGGCGGTGAGCCCTGCGGCCTCGCCGTCGGCGGAGAGCTTGAAGTTCGCGTGGGTCGACCCCTGGGCCGTCTCACCGTCGGCCCAGAAGAGGAGGTAGCCGCCGGCTGGGATCGTCACGCCCGAGGGGACCTGCCACTTCGTCGGGCTCGCCAGGTCGTCCGTCAGGAAGAGGCCCGACATGTCGACCGCGCCGGAGCCCGGGTTGTAGATCTCGATCCAGTCCTCGTACGCCCCGGGCTCGTCCGGGTCGACGATCGTCGAGTCGTTGTTCGCCATGACCTCGTTGATCCGGAGGAGGTCGACCCCCGCGGAGGACGAGGTCGGGGTCGAGGCGTTCGTCGCTCCGGGCGTCGGCGAGCCGGTCGTCGACCAGGTGCTGCCGCTCGACCCGGTCCGGATGAGGCCCTGCCCGGAGACGAGCGCCGGGTACGTCACGGTGTCGAGGAGCGTCGTCGTCCCGTTCGCGGTGACGTAGAGCCAGAGCGTCCCGCCGGCGGAAGAGGGCCGGAACGAGGCGTGGTCGTCGCCTTCGCCCGTCTCGCCGTCGAGCCAGACGACGAGGAACCCGCCGTCGGCGATCGTCCGGGCCGGGAGAGTCCACTTCTTCGGGGTCGCCGCGTCGTCGGTGAGCGTGAACCCGGTCAGCGTCACCGGGCCGGGGCCGAGGTTCTGGATCTCGAGCCACGGGTCGGCGTCGCCCGCCGCGTCCCCGTACGTCCCGGCGTTGGCGGTCACGAGCTCGTTGAGCCGCACGTCGGAGGCGAGCGCGTAGCCGTTCAGCGTCGCGCGGAGCGACGCATACCGGCCGCTCACGAACTGCCCGAGGCCGTAGATCGGGACCTGGCCTCCCGACGCCTGGCTCGTCAGGGCGTTCTCGAACTGGGCGGTCGTGTAGAGCTTGTTCGGGTCGGCCTTCACGTCGTCGCGGATCAGCGCCGCCAGCTGGTTCACGCGCGCCGTCATCGCCGTCGGGTCGAACCCCTCGCGGAGGAACCGCGCGAGCATCCGGAGGTAGGTCCGCCTGTAGACGTCGACGGCCCAGAGCCTCGAAGCGAGCGGCCGCGAGCCGCCCGCGCCGCTCCCTCCCCCCGGACCGCCGGAGCTCGCCGAAGGAAGCCAGAACGGGTCCATCGCCATCGGGTTCGAGACGGTGGGGGAGCCGTCGCCCGTCGTCCCGAAGCTCTCGTTCAGGTCCCAGTGGATCCTGACGAACTTCCCGTCGGACGTGCGGTCGTAGAGGTAGAACTCCGAGGCCGAGCCGATGTACGAGTCGACGTTCGAGAAGAGGTTGTCGAGGGCGAGGCCGTAGAGCATGTTCTCGACGTCGCAGATCGGCTCGATCGCCGCGGGGAGCGACGCCGTCGCCGTGTTGTCGAGGACGTCCAGCAGCTCGATGAGGCCGCTGTAGTCGTTCGCGGTCTCGTTCGTCTTCAGCTCGTAGCGGCTCGCGTACGAGGAGGCGTTCGTCCCGAGATACGTCAGGTCGGCGTTCGATTCGCCCGCCTCGTAGAGGTTGCCGTCCTCGGCGTCGCCGAACCGGCTCTTCATCATCGTCTTGTCGGGCTGCTCGACACCCATGTAGAGGCCGTAGAGAGCGCCGTTCACGTAGAGCCGCACGTGGACGGCGCGCATCGCGGCGATGTACTTCCCGGCGAAGTCGAGGGTGAGCTTCTCCCGCATGAAGTCGGGCGAGAGGGAGAGGTTGTTCAGGTTCAGCTTCTTGAGGCCCAGGAACGCGAGATCGTCGGAGTACTCGTTGAAGTCGATCTTGAACGACTTCTTCACGCCGTTGACGCGGAAGGAGGAATTGCCCTTGAACCGCACGCCGACCTTCTCGAGGACGACCCCCTCCGCCTCGAACCTCGCCGGGAAGTAGGGATCGGTCGCGTCGTTGGCGTGGGCGTTGTAGAGGGTCTGGTACCAGTTCGCGTCGGCGAAGGTCAGGCGGACTTCCCGGACTTTCGCGTCGTCGAAGAAGGTGGCGGCCTGGTCGGCGCGGGCGGAAAGAGAGGCGACGAGGGAGAGGGATACTGCTGCGGCGATCCGCGAGAGAGACATCGGGCTTCTCCTGTTCGGGTCGGCGGCACGCTTCAGGTCTGTCGGCTTCGGCGAACGGCCGGGTGAGTCCCCTCGACTCCTTATGCCCGTCCGGACCTTCTGCTTACGGCGTCTGCCGACGCGGACGCAAAGAGACCGGATCTCCGTGGAGAGGACCGCGAGGACCGAACGCCCGTCTCCCGCCGGGTCGGGGAAGGCCCGACTAGGGCTTCAGCTCCACCTCGCCGTACCACCCCTTCCAGGCGATCTTCGTCCCGTAGGGGGCCGAGAGCCGCTGCAGGAGCTCGACGATCTCCTTCGCCCGCTCCGTCGAGGCGAGACGTGGAACGCCGTAGAGCGGCCCCTCGTCGTCGATCGTCACCGGTATCAGCTCGAGCTTCCGGAGCTTCTCCTCGTTGTACGTGAGCCGTGCCACGACGCTCTCCATCACCTGGCGCGAGTCGCGCCGGTCCCAGACGGAGACGTTCGGGGGGGCGGGCATCTCGGAGTCGCGCTGATGGGGGAGGTCGGTCGGGATGAGCTTCGGGGTCCGGTACTGGTAGATGAAGTTGCTCAGGCTGTAGAGGATGGGGCGGCCGTTCCGGACCTCGATTCCGCGGAGGACGTGCGGCCCGCTCCCGAGGACGACGTCGGCCCCGGCGTCGATCGCCTTCCGGAACGGGATCTCCTCGCTCTTCGGCGTCGTGTCCTGGATGCCGTAGACGCGCGCGTGGCTGACGTCGTGGACGTGGAGCGAGACCATCACGACCGGGTCGTGCCGCTTCGCGAGGACGACGTCGTCCTCCATCGCGGCGACGTCGTCCGCGAGCGGCCCCTCGACCGTCTCGACCGTGCCGTCCTCCTTCGCGACGAGGATCTCGCCCGGGTCGATCGTCGCGAGGCAGGGGCCGGAGGGGTCCGCGCAGCGATCGCGCGCCGTCCAGTACCTCATGTAGGAGAGAAGGGCGACCTTCGTCTTCGAGCCCGCGACCTTCTTCGTCCCGGGCTGGTGCGCCTCGGCGAGCGTCCGCCCCGCGCCGGCGTGCGCGATCCCCGAGAGGTCGAGCGCGCGGAGGCACTCCTTGAGGCCCTCCGGCCCGAAGTCGAGGGCGTGGTTGTTCGCCATGCTCACGAGGTTGATGCCGGTCGCCGCGAGCTCCCACGCGAACTCCCGGCCGACCCGGAAGTTGTAGAAGGGCTTCTGGAGCTCCGGCCGCTCGTTGATCGAGAACTCGAGGTTCCCGTAGGCGACGTCGGCCTCCTGGAGGATCCGCAGGAGGTTCTTCCGCTCGGGCGCCTCGAGGTGGCTGATCCGCTCGTTGAAGATCATGTCGCCGACGGCCGTCACGACGACGTCGCCCGGCTCCTCGCGAAGGAGCGCGGAGACGCGCGCGTCCCAGTCGACCTTCTCGGGCGGGGCGGGCGGATGGATCCGCCGCTGGTACACCGACCGCCCCTGGTCCCACCCGGGCTCCTTCGGCGGAGCCTGCGCAAGGACGGGAATCGCGGCCGCGAGAAGGACGAGAGAAGGGGTCACGAGAGAAGGGGTCAGGCGTGAAATCATGTATTGTTACCTTCTTCGAAATTAATGCACGATTTCACGCCTGACCCCGATCTCAGGGGGCGGGGATGATGGCGCGGGTCTTCAGGTCGTAGACGTCGCCGGGGAGGAGGAGGTGGAGCTTCAGGCCGTGGACGCCGAGGGAGTCCTGGCCGGTGTCGCGCTCCCGACGGTGGACGGAGGCCCCCTTCGCGTCGAGGACCATCACGGCGCTCCGGCCGAGGACCTGGAACGTGCCGTCGGGGCGGAACCAGGCGGCGGTCGCCTCGTCGACGCCGACGCCGAGGAGGGCGGGCTTCTCGAGGACGACCGAGAGGAGGCGGTTCTCGCGCTGGCGCTTGAGGAAGTGCTGGTCGACGACGACGTCGTCCGGGAGGAAGCCGAGGCCCCGCCACGTCTCGACGGAGCGGGTCGCGACGAGGGAGAAGTCCCCCTCGCCGGTGATCATCACCTCGCTCTGGCAGGCGGTCCCCGCCGAAGTGCCTCCGACGACCGCGCCGTCGGCGAAGGCCGCCGCGATCGCGTCGCCGACCGGCGTGCCGAGGAGGGCGTTCGTGATCCGGATCTGGTCGCCGCCGCCGAAGAAGATCCCCTTCGCCTTCCGGGCGAGGGCGACCCAGTCGGCCCGCGCGGCGTCGGCCTTCTTCCGGATGTCGAGCGAGACGGCGTTCGTGCAGCCGTAGGTCTCGCGGAAGAGCTTCTCGTAGTACTCCGCCGCGTCGGGCTCCGACGAGGCCGTCGGGATCGCGATGATCGGCGCGTCCTTCCCTCCCGCGAGCTCGATGAACTTCCTCATCACCTCGGGAGGCTTGTCGCCGCCGCCGATGAGGACGAGGTGGCCCTTGGGTGCGGGCTCGACGGCGAACGCGGGAGCGGCGAGCGCCACGAGGAGGAGGGGAGCGAGGACGAGGGGGCGGAACGGGCGTGCGATCACGGGCACTCCGGAGAAAAAGGGGGGGCGGCCGGTCGGCCGCCCCCGAGGATGAGAAGGAGGAGGAAGGACTAGAACGTGAACCGCGCGCCCATGCGGAGCTGACGCGGGGACTCGATGCTGAGGGCGTCGGCGTAACCGGCGTACTTGCGCCAGGTGCCGCTGCGGTACTCACCGTAGTAGTTGTCGACCGTGAGGACCTTGCCCGTGTTCAGGACGTTGAAGCACTCGAGGGAGAGCTCGAGGCGGGACTCGGCGGCGATCTTCACCCCCCAAGCGAGGCGCAGGTCGATGATGTTGCGGTCGTCGAGCTGCTCGGAGCCGCGCTCCGTCAGGAAGATGTAGCGGCCCGAGGCGGAGTTCCCGTCGAGGTAGCGGCGGACACTGCCCTGCGGCGTCCAGTACGTTCCCGAGAGGTACGTGTACTGGCCGCTCGCGGTGAAGCCGAGCGGGAGGTCGACGGCGCCGGAGATCTTGAACTCCCACTGGTTGAAGGAGGAGTCCATGTTTCCGTAGGCGTTCACGAGGCCGTTCCTGTCCTCGAGCTCGGGGGCGTAGCCGTTGTTCTTGAGGACGTTCCCCTTGAGGTCGGTCCAGACGAGGGACGAGCGGAGCTGCCAGCCCCTGCTGTAGCGCTTGTCGAAGCGCAGGACGAAGGAGTCGTAGTTCCGGTAGGCCGGGTTGTCGGTCGTCAGGGACCAGACCGGGTCGCCGTTGAGGCTCCAGACCTCGAGGGTACCGCCCTCGATCGGGTTCGGGATGCCGGTGACCGGCTCGTAGTCGTCGTTCGTGTTGACCATCCCCATGACGTTGCGGAAGCGCCGGTTGATGTAGTCGGCGCCGATGGCCATGTCCCTGCCGAGCTGGTGCTCGACCGTGAGGAGCGTCTCGTCCACGTAGGGGTGGTCGGTCTTCCCCATCGTGGCCTCGTCGGGAACGGAGCTCGAGCAGTCGCCCCAGGTCGCGCCGTCCCAGTAGCAGTCGCCGTCGGGAACGGCGGCGTGCCCGGAGATCTCGCGGTCGAAGAGGTAGGTGTACATCGAGGAGTGGTAACGGCCCCAGTGCGCCTTGACCGCGAGCTTGGCGTTGCCGAGGACGTCCCACGCGAAGCCGACGCGCGGGTCGATGAAGTCGGTCTTGTAGACGTCGGGGTTGCCGAAGCCCTCTCTCCAGCCGCCCTTGTAGTTGGTGTACCTCAGGCCGAAGTTGACCGTGAAGCGGTCGATCCGCATCGAGTCCTGCGCGTAGAAGGTGAGTCCCTGCTGCTCGGCGTGGACCTCGTACTCGCCGTAACCCGTGGAGCGCTCGTACCACCCGCAGGTCGGATCCTTGAGGTAGTTCGAGATCTGCTCGCTCTCGGTGGCGCCGGGGCAGAGCGTGGAGTCGTCGTAGTAGGTATAGCCACCGTTGCGCCGCCACTCGTCCGTCGTGGTGGCCGTCTCGTACAGGGCGCCGAACTTGAACGAGTGCGAGTCCTTGCTTCCGAAGAGCCCGTCCTTGAAGAGGCTCCAGTTCACGTCGCCGGTCACCCTGTGCCGGTGCGAGAGCTCCTGGATCTTCTGGTTCACGGTCTTGTAACCGGTGAGCCCGTAGGCGTCCTCGTGGCCGATGACGTCCGATCCGTTGTACGGAAGGAAGTCGTCGCTGCCGTCGTAGCCGGTCACCTTCACGTTGAGGAAGTTCGAGGAGTTGAGGATCGACTCCCAGTTCACGGCGAACGTGGCGTTGGGCCCGTCCTGCTTCGACGCCGCCTCGGGGAACGTGAAGGCGTCGATGCCGCGCCGCTCGTTCACGACGTGGTCGTACTCGCCCATCCCGAAGATCCGGTTCGTCTCGTTCAGCTGGTAGGTGAGCTTCCCGAGGAAGCGGGGGATCTTCCGGTCGGAGGTGTCCGGCGCGCCGACGGGCGTCGTCACCTGGTGCCAGTATTCGGCGCTGCCGAAGAACCAGAGCTTGTCCTTGACGACCGGGCCGCCGATGCTCGCGGCGTAGTCCTCGAACTTGAAGGTCGGGTCATCCGTGGCGTCCGTGTTGTCCGACACGAACGACTCGGGCTGGTAGTAGACCTCGAGGCCGCCCTTGAACTCGTTGCCGCCCGACTTCGTCACGCCGTTGATGACGGCGCCCGTGAAGGCGCCGTACTCGGCGTTCGCGCCGAGTCCGGCCACCTGGATCTCCTCCATCCACTGGATGCTCGGGAGGAGCCAGTGGCCGCCGCCCCCGGAGTCGGCGACGTTGACGCCGTCCATGGTGAAGGCGTTCTGGCTGTCGCTCGTGCCGCCGTAGGCGAGCATGTTGCTGCTGTCGGCCGACCCGGTCGAGTCGGTATTGACGCCCGGGGCCGTCCCGATCACCTGGTAGTAGTTCCGCGGTACCGCCTGCTTGTTGAGGTAGTCCCCGCCGAAGCTCGTCTGGACGTTGTTCTCGACGACGCTGACGATCGGCGCCTCCGCGGTGACGACCGCCTCGGCCGCGACGGAAGCGAGCGGGAGGACGAGGTCGACGGCGAGGCCGCTGCCGACGGAGACGCGCACGTTCTCCCGGCGCGCCTTCTGGAAGCCCGTGAGCTCGGCCTCGAACGCGTACGAGCCGGGCGGCAGGGCGGGGAAGCGCCAGGTGCCGCCGGCGTCGGTCGTCGTCGTCATCTTCCCGCGCACGAGGGCGGTCGAGACGGCGCTGACCATGACCCCGGGCAGCGGACCGCCCTGGGCGTCCTTGACGGTTCCCTGGACGTTCCCGGTGACGGTCCCCTGGGCGATCGCGATTCCCGATGCCGCGAGCAGCAGGATCAGCGCGGCCCCCACGACGACGGAGAGCTTCCTAGGCATGACTCCTCCTTTTCGGGGGTACCGGATCCAGCGGCCCCCGCGTTCGAGATGAAAGCTCGGATGGTTCAGGCCGGACGGGTCGTCCGGCCGGGTGCGGAAGGTGACGTTCACGCGGCGTTCCTCATGGCGGCAACGAGCGTCCGGCCCGCCTCCTCCACGTGCTTCCTCACCGCGGCGGCGGCCCGCTCGGGGTCGTGTGCGGCGAGCGACGCGATGATCTCGGCGTGCTCGGCGGCGTCGGGGTCCTCGCGCTCCGGCAGGGAGGTGGTGGCGATCCCCGGCACGTTGCTCCAGAGCATCGTCGGGAAGGCGCTCCAGAAGTTGCCGAGCGTCCGGGTCAGGAACGGGCGGCGCGACGCGGCGACGATCGCCTCGTGGAAGCGCCGGTTCAGGTCGCGGTACTCCTTGAGGCGCGCCGGTATCTCGCACGCGAGCATCCGCTCGTTGAGCGAGGCGAGCTCCTTCAGCTCCTCCGGGGTGATCTCTCTCGCGGCGTGGCGCGCCGCCATCGGCTCGAGGACGGCGCGGCTCGCGTAGAGGTCCTCGGCGTCCTCGATCGAGAGGGTGACGACGCGGATCCCACGGTAGGGCACGTGCTCGAGGAGACCGTCGGCGACGAGCTGCTTCAGGGCCTCGCGGACCGGGGTCTGGCTGACGCCTTCTTCGCGCGCGACGCTCTCCTGCCGAAGCCAGTCGCCGGGCCTGCGCCGGCCTTCGAGGATCTCGCTGCGGAGGCGATCCGCCACCCACTGCCGTAGCTGTCGGTGCTGCTCGGTACCCGCGCGCCCCTGCATGTGTAACCTACATTATATATTTTGTTTCGCCGTGTCTTCTGTAATCGTATCTGTATGCGAGATCAATGGTTATGGCGCGTTTCGGCCTGGAACGGCGAGATCTGAATTCGCGAAGAAGCCGTCAATCCCTGCCGAATTCTGCGGCCTGTACGCGCCGGGCGCCTGCTCCTCAGACGGTCCCGGTCGCGGTCGCTTTCGGCGGTCGCACGAAGTCGAGCGGTCGTCGCGCGATCCGCTTCACGACTTCCTTCAGGACCCGGAAGAGCTCGCCCCGCTCCGTCTCATAGGCGCTCGCCGCGTTGTAGAGCGAGAGCGAGAAGGCGACGGAGAGGTTCAGGACGAACATCGTGGCGATCCCGGCGATGCCGCGCAGGAAGGCGCCCTGGTCGAACCACCTCTCGCCGAGGCTCGCGGCGGAGAGGGCGAGCTGGCCCGTCGAGAGCGTGACGTGTCTCACGTCGAACGGGATGCCGAAGAAGCGGCCGACGGCGGGGGCGAAGCCGAGGAGGAATCCGAGCGCGACGTTCGTCGCCCAGCCCGAGGCGTTGCGCTCGAGCGCGCCGGCGAAGCGCCTCATCCGCTCGCGCCCGACGATCTTCCCGAAAGGATGATGGGCGATTCCCTCGGGGAGGCGGTGGTAGGTCGACCAGTTCTCGAACCAGCCGCCCGCGAGGCTCCCCATCCAGAGGAGCACGCCCGTCAGGGCCGCGAAGAAGATCGTCCCGCTGTCGAACGGGCTGAGGACGAGGAAGGTGGCGCGGGCGGTCTTCTCTTCGACCCACGCGTGGCCGACCAGGAGGGCCCAGGCCGCCACGAAGACGGCCGAGCCGACACCGACGCTCAGGACGTTCGACGTCGCCGCGGCGAGCTGCGAGCTCGTGAGGCGCGTGAAGAAGCCGGCGATCTTCTCCTCGCGGTCTTCTTCCTTCGCCTCGCGCATGATCTGCGCGAGCGCGGCCGCCGTCATCGCCGGCTGCTTGGTCGCGAGCATGAGCCCGAAGGCCTGCATGGCGAGGAAGCTGACGGCGTAGTTGAGTCCGTAGAGGAGGCTCTCCGGGAACGGCGCGAGGTGCCACTCGTGGACGAGCATCTTGAACGCCGCCGTGAAGACGGTGAGGAGGCCGCCCCCCGCCGCCGCGAGCCAGATGTGGCGGTACTCCGACGGGTTCGCGGCGACGTAGTGCTCGCCCGTCTGC
>CAZNSS010000070.1:0-11504 GCA_964575465.1 uncultured Holophagales bacterium
GATCGGCGACCTCGACCCGGGCGCGCCGGAGCTGCGGCCCGACTCGCGCTACAACAGGGACGTCGCGTTCATGAACGCCGCGTACGGCGCCTCGAGCGACGTCTTCGCGGTGATGGTGAAGACCCCCGAGGGGGCCTGCTCGGCCTACGACACGGTCATGAAGATCGACGCCCTCGAGTGGGAGCTCCGGCAGATCCCGGGGGTCGAGACGACCTCGACGCTCGCCGGCCTGAACCGCCGGGTCCTGATGGGGATGAACGAGGCGAACCCGCGCTGGTACGAGCTCCTGAAGAACCAGGACATGCTCAACACCATCACGGCCGGGGCGCCCCGCGGGCTCTACAACGACGCCTGCAGCCTGCTCACGGTCTACGTCTTCCTGAAGGACCACAAGGCCGAGACGCTCTCGGGCGTCGTCGCCCACGTCGAGGCGTTCGCCGCGGCGAACGACACGCCCGACGTGAAGTTCCTCATGGCGGCGGGGAGCGCCGGGATCGAGGCCGCGACGAACATCGTCGTCAAGCAGGCCTGGCGGATCATGCTCTACCTCGTCTACGGGGTCGTCGCGGTCCTCTGCTTCATCACGTTCCGCTCCCTGAAGGCCGTCGTCGTCGCGATGCTCCCGCTCGTCGTGACGTCGATGCTCGCCGAGGCGCTCATGGTCGGCCTCGGGATGGGGGTGAAGGTCGCGACGCTGCCGGTGATCGCGCTCGGCGTCGGCATCGGCGTCGACTACGCCCTCTACATCCTGAGCGTGACGCTCAACCGGATGCGGGAGGGGATGACGCTCGGCGAGGCGTACCACAGCGCCCTCCTCTTCACGGGAAAGGTCGTCATGCTCACGGGGTTCACGCTCGCGATCGCCGTCGCGACGTGGGTCTTCTCGCCGATCAAGTTCCAGGCCGACATGGGGCTGCTCCTGGCGTTCATGTTCCTCTGGAACATGGTCGGGGCGCTCTTCCTCCTGCCGGCGCTGGCGCACTTCCTCATGGGTGACGGAAAGGCGAAGGTGGCGGCTGCCGCCGAGGAACCGACGGCGGCCTGAAGGCGGGCGCCGGCAGAGAACGCGAAGGAAGGACCGAGAAATGCCGATCAAGATGATGGCCGCCTCGCGCAAGCGGCCGGGCCTCACGAAGGCCGAGTACTTCCGCTACATCGAGCACTACCACGGGACGATCGCCCGCGAGGAGCCCTCGAAGATCGTCACGTACATCCAGAACCACGTGATCGACGGGGCGTTCGGGGTCCTCTCGGACAAGACGCACCAGCAGGTGGCCGAGCGCGACTGCGTCGTCGAGCTCGCGTTCGAGAACTTCCCCGACATGATCAGGGCGCTCGACAACCCGGGCGGCCAGCCCTCCAAGGCGGCGCAGGACGGCAAGTTCTTCGCCGACGAGCCGAGGAACATCGTCCTGATGGCCGAGGAGGAGGAGATCCCGGTCCCGACCCCGATGCCGAAGTTCAACCCCGGGCTCGGGATCGTCTCGGGCGTCGGCGCGGTGAAGGTCCTCCAGTACGTCATGCGCGACGAGGAGGTCTTCCGCGAGGACTACTACAAGTACTGGCGCGAGGCCCACGAGGCCGCAATGGAGGCGACGCCGGCGATGAGGGCGCACCTGCGCCGCTGCGTCCTGAACAGGCGCTGCCGCCTCTCGGACAACGACTTCGAGGCGCGCCGGCACTTCGGCATGGTCGACATGCCGATCTACGACGCCGTGGCGGCCTACTGGTTCGACACGATGGAGCAGGTGGGCGCCTTCCGCGACTACAACGAGGCCGTCCAGTCCTACCCGAAGAAGTTCGCGGACTGGTCCCGCTCCTTCTTCCTCTACACCCGCCCCGTCGCCATCGTCCGGGACAGGCCCGGATACGGACCCGTCGCTTGAGCGGCCAGGAGGTAGTCATGACCCAGATCGCCGAGTGGAAGTCCCAGCTCAACGCCCGCGACACTCTGGCCGCGAGCAAGGCGAAGGCGCTCCGGCCGCCCCTCACCCCCGAGGAGCAGAAGCGGCCCTTCGCGAAGTACTACCGTGAGCCGTACCCCCACGACCCGAAGAAGCTCGCGATCATGGACGAGCGGGCCGACGCGTCGAAGGCGATCTACCCGGAGCAGCTCAACGACCTGCTGAACCCCGGCTACCTCGACCTCGAGATCGGCTGGTGCAACCTCCCGAACGGCGCCGGCTTCATCGCCTCGATGAACCAGTACCCGGGCGTCACGGCCGAGATGATCGACTGGTGGTTCGTCTGGCACACGCTCGAGGACCTGCGCTACCGCATCTGGTACCCGCCGGCCCACGCGGGGCTCGTCATCAGCCCGGAGACGCGGAAGCGCTTCCTCGACCCCGGGGTCCCGCTCCGGGAAAAGAACTGGGGCCAGACGCACCACGTCACCGAGGACTGCGAGTGCGGCCAGGACAACATCGACATCACGTTCCTCTCTCCGAAGGACTTCGGCTTCGACATGGCTCGCTGGAAGCAGCCCTTCGTCTCGACGTTCGCCGGAGGCTTCGGCTGGGCCGTCCCCGTCGAGAAGAAGGAGGACAGCCTCACGGTGCCGGCGCTCATGTGCCACATCTTCCGGGACATCCCGGGCGGCATCGAGCACCGGACCCGCTTCTGGATGGGGTACCGGATGTCGAACGGGAAGCCCGAGCTGACGCTTCCCCCCGGCGTCGTCGTGCCGCAGCCGGCCGTCCAGGGCCTCGCGCGGCACAACGTGAAGGAGTTCGCGAACCTCGGCAGGATGCTCCCCGAGATCTACGCGGAGATGAAGGGCGAGCTGATCGTCTGAACTGAGCCAAACGAGCCTTCCGGGCGCGGCCCGGGCGTCCCCTGACGGATCGGAAAACAGCGAAACGAAATCCCGGAAGAGCCCTTGACAGGCGTGTCGGCAATACCCAAGATACAGTACATGCGTATCGCATGGTGAGACACAAACGGAACCTCCCCGGAAGCGGCCAACGCGCCGGGGCGGGAAGGGAGGCAGCCCGATGACCGTGAACGTACGCGGGACCGAATTCGAGGAGAACCTGAAGAACGGAACGGGGCTCGAGTTCTACGACCTGACCCACCCCTGGGGCCTCGGCGTGCCGTGCTGGCCCTACTTCGAGGACGTCTCGATCTGGCGCCTCCACACGATGGCGCGCTCCGGCGTCCTGACGAACCGCATGACCATCACGATGCACTCGGGGACGCACATGGACGCCCCCGCCCACGTCGTCGAGGAGACGGCCTTCATGGACGAGGTGCCCCTCCCGCACTTCTTCGGGACCGGCGTCGTCGTCTCGATCCCGAAGAAGAAGTGGGAAGTCATCACCCCGGCAGACCTCGAGGCGGCGCGGCCCGAGATCCGGGAGGGCGACATCGTCATCGTGAACACCGGCTGGCACCAGTACTACGGCGACAACAACAACTACTACGGCTATTCCCCGGGCTTCTACAAGGAAGCGGGCGAGTGGTTCGTCCAGAAGAAGGTCAAGCTCGTCGGCACCGATACGCAGGCGCTCGACCACCCGCTGGCCACGGCCATCGGGCCGCACGGCCCGGGCGGCGAGAAGGGCCTCCTCCCGCGCGTCTGCGCCGAGTACAAGCAGACGACCGGGCACGACGTCCTGCAGGACTTCCCGGAGTGGGAGCCGTGCCACCACATCATCCTCAGGGCGGGGATCTGCGGCGTCGAGAACGTCGGCGGCGACATCGACAAGATCACCGGGAAGCGCTGCACCTTCGCGATCTTCCCGTGGCGCTGGGTCAAGGGCGACGGCTGCATGGTGCGCGTCGTCGCGATGATGGACCCGAAGGGCGAGTACCGGATCGAGACGGGAAGGGGATGAGCATGCTCGTCAAGCGCTTCAACGACGCCAAGCCCTACCAGGCGCCGAACCACTTCGACATGCGGGCCGTCCGCCTTCAGGGGTTCGAGGAGGGCGGCCCGACGAAGAGCTGGGTCGGCCTCTCGCACTTCCTTCCCGGCGGCGGCGCCGGCCCCGACGCCTCGCCCCTCGAGAAGGTCTACGTCGTCCTCGCCGGCCAGGTCACCGTCCGGGCCGAGGGGACCGAGGTCGTCCTCCACCCGCTCGACAGCGTCTACATCGGGGGCGGCGTCGTCCGCGAGGTCAAGAACGAGGCGAACGCGGTCGCCACGATGCTCGTCGTCATGCCCTACCCGGAGACGGCGAAATGACCGACTACCTGAAGGAACCGCTGAAGCTCTTCGACATCAAGGGGAAGGTCGCCGTCGTCACGGGCGCCTCCGGGGCGTTCGGGGCGGTCGCGGCGAAGGTCCTCGCGGGGGCGGGCGCGAAGCTCGTCCTGACGGCGGGGAAGGCCGCGGAGCTCGAGGCGACGGCCGCGGCGTGCCGCGCGTACGGCGCCGGGGTCGAGACCGTGGGCCGCCGCCCGAACACCGAAGCCGACTGCACGGCGATCTTCGACGCGGCCACCGCCCGGTTCGGTCAGGTCGACATCCTCGTCGTCGGCTCCGGGATGAACGACGTCTCGCCGATCGTCGACATGGCCCCCGAGCGCTTCGCGAAGGTGATGGAAGCGAACGTGACCGCCTCCTGGCTCCTCTGCCGCGAGTTCGGCAAGCGCGCGATCGCGCGCGGAGGCGGCGGCAAGGTCGTCCTCATGTCGTCCGCGCGCGCCAAGCTCGGTCACCCGATGGGCTACAGCGCCTACTGCTCCTCGAAGGCGGCCGTCGACGGCATCACCCGCGCCCTCGGCTGCGAGTGGGGCAAGTACGGGATCACGGTGAACGCGATCGCGCCGACCGTCTTCCGGTCGGCCCTGACGGCCTGGATGTTCGCCGACGACGAAAAGGCGAAAGCGGTCCGCGCCGGCTTCCTCGCGCGCGTCCCGCTCGGCCGCCTCGGCGAGCCCGAGGACCTGGCCGGACCTCTCCTCTTCCTCGTCTCGAAGGCGTCGGACTTCTACACGGGCCACACGGTCGACGCCGACGGCGGGTACACGGCGGGTTAGGAGTATGGGCAGCCACGTGCAGCCCGGGGGGGCCGGGGGGCGGCGAACGGCGCCCCCCGGGAGGCCGCGCATCGGCATCCTCGGTGCCGGGCTCATGGGTCACGGCATCGCGCAGGTCTTCGCGGCGAAGGGGCACGACGTGTCGGTCTTCGACACGGCCGCTCCCGCGCTCGCCGTTCTCCGCGACAAGGTCCGGGGAGTTTCCTCCGACCTCGGCGAGGACCCGGCCTGCGCCGAGAAGGTCACCCCGTGCGCCGACCTCGCGGACGCCGTCCGTGCCGCGGACGTCGTCTTCGAGGCCGGCCCCGAGAACCTCGAGATCAAGCAGCGCCTCTTCGCCGAAGTCGAACGTCACGCTCCGGCGGAGGCGCTCCTCGCGAGCAACACCTCGGTCATCCCGATCACCCAGATCATGAAGGGGCTCGAGCGGCGGGAGCGGACCCTCGGCACCCACTGGTGGAACCCGCCGTTCCTCGTTCCCCTCGTCGAGGTGATCCGGACCGCCGACACGTCCGACGCGGCCGTCGCCTCGATGACCGAGCTCCTCGCGTCGGCCGGAAAGACGCCGGTCACGGTGAACAAGGACGTCCCCGGCTTCGTCGGGAACCGGCTCCAGCACGCCCTCTGGCGCGAGGCGATGGCCCTCGTCCAGAACGGCGTCTGCGACGCCGAGACCGTCGACACCGTCATCAAGGCCAGCTTCGGCCGTCGTCTCGCAGTCCTCGGGCCGCTCGAGACGGCGGACCTCGTCGGGACCGACCTCTCCCTCGCGATCCACGAGACGGTCCTCCCCGACATCGACCGGACTCCCGGGCCCCTCCCGTACCTCGCGCAGCTCGTGAAGGACGGGAAGCTCGGCATGAAGACGGGCGAGGGCTTCCGCCGCTGGACGCCGGAGCAGGCGGCCGCGGTGAGGAAGAACCTCGTCGACTACCTGAAGGACCTTCACCGGCGCGGCATCTGACGCGCTCAGGAGACCGGAACATGCCCTCTCGCGAAGTCGTCATCGTCGGAGCCGCCCGGACCCCGATCGGCTCGTTCCTCGGAACCCTCGCCGCCGTCACGGCGCCGCGCCTCGGCGCCATCGCGATCAAGGCCGCGCTCGAGCGGGCCGGCGTCGACCCGTCGGCGGTGGACGAGGTGATCCTCGGCAACGTCCTCCAGGCCGGGGTAGGCCAGAACCCGGCCCGGCAGGCGACGATTCTCGCGGGCCTCCCCGAGACGACGCCCGCCTGGACGCTGAACAAGGTCTGCGGCTCGGGTCTGAAGGCGGTTCTCGCCGGCGCGCAGGCGATCCTGGCGGGAGACGCCGAGGTCGTCGTCGCCGGCGGCACCGAGTCGATGTCGAGCTCCCCCCACTACCTCCGTGCCCGCGGCGGCACGCGGCTCGGCAACGCGACCCTGATCGACGGCCTCGTCCTCGACGGCCTCACCGACGCCTACGACGGCCGGCACATGGGTGAGGTGACCGAGGCGACGGCCGCGAGGTTCGGCCTCACCCGCGAGAAGCAGGACGCTTTCGCCGCGGAGTCGACCCGTCGGGCTATCGAGGCGCAGAAGGCCGGCCTCTTCGCCGCCGAGATCGTCCCCGTGGAGATCGAGGGGAAGAAGGGCGAGAAGACCGTCGTCTCCGAGGACGAGGGGCCGAAGACGGCCCGTCCGGAGAAGATCCCGGCCCTGAAGCCGGCGTTTCGCAAGGACGGCACGATCACGGCCGGGAACGCCTCGAGCATCAACGACGGCGCCGCCGCCGTGGTCCTGATGACCGCCGAGCGAGCCGCGAAGGAAGGGCGCACCGTCCTCGCGAAGCTGACGGCCTGGGGCGGCGCGGCCCGGACCCCGGCCGAGTTCACGATCGCCCCGGCCGACGCGATCCACAAGGTCCTCGGGAAGGCGGGCCTCGCCGTGGGCGACGTCGACCTCTGGGAGATCAACGAGGCGTTCGCAGCCGTGTCTCTCGCAAACAAGGAGCTCCTCGGCCTCGGCACGGACAACGTGAACGTCCGCGGCGGCGCGGTCGTTCTCGGCCATCCCATCGGTGCGAGCGGCGCCCGGATCCTCGTCACGCTCCTCTACGGGATGAAGGACCTCGGCAAGCGCCGCGGCGTGGCCTCGCTCTGCATCGGTGGCGGCGAGGGCATCGCGCTTCTCGTCGAGAGAGTCTGACGATGAAGAAGCTGTTCGAATCGGCCGACGCGGCCGTGGCGGACATTCCCGACGGCGCGACGCTCGTCGTCGGGGGGTTCGGCCTCTGCGGGAACCCCGAGCACCTGATCGCCGCGCTCCACCGCAAGGGCGTGAAGGAGCTGACGATCGTCTCCAACAACTGCGGCACGACGGAGCAGGGGCTCGGCGTCCTCCTCGCGGCGAAGCAGGTGAGGAAGATGGTCTCGAGCTACGTGGGCGAGAACAGGATCTTCGAGCAGCAGTACCTCTCGGGCGCCCTCGAGGTCGAGCTCGTCCCGCAGGGGACGCTCGCCGAGCGCTGCCGGGCGGGCGCGTCCGGGATCGGCGGCTTCTACACCCCGGCGGGCGTCGGGACCCAGGTGGCCGAGGGGAAGGAGACGCGGACGCTGAACGGAAGGGACTACCTTCTCGAGATGCCGATCCGCGGCGACTTCTCTCTCGTCAAGGCGTGGAAAGCCGACGAGTGGGGGAACCTCGTCTTCCGCAAGACCGCGCGCAACTTCAACGGCTGCATGGCGGGGGCCGCGGCGGTCACGATCGCCGAGGTCGAGGAGATCGTCCCGGTCGGTTCGCTCGACCCGGACGGCATCCACGTCCCGTCCGTCTACGTGAAGCGCCTGATCCTCGGGAAGGACTACGCCAAGCCCATCGAGCGCCGCACGTCGCGGCCGAGGTCCTGACATGCCGCTCACACGCGAACAGATCGCCCAGCGGGTCGCCCGCGAGCTGCAGGACGGCTTCTACGTCAACCTCGGCATCGGGATGCCGACCCTCGTCGCCAACTACGTGCCGAAGGGAGTCGAAGTCGTCCTCCAGTCGGAGAACGGGATGCTCGGCCTCGGGCCGTACCCCTTCGACGACGAGGTCGACCCCGACCTGATCAACGCCGGCAAGGAGACGGTCTCGGAGATCGCCGGGACCGCGTACTTCAGCTCGGCGGAGTCGTTCGCGATGATCCGCGGCGGCCAGATCGACCTCGCCATCCTCGGGGCGTTCGAGGTCTCCGGGAACGGGGACCTGGCGAACTGGGTCATCCCCGGGAAGATGATCAAGGGGATGGGGGGCGCGATGGACCTCGTCGCGGGGGCGAAGCGGGTCGTCGTCGTCATGGACCACGCGAGCAAGGACGGCAAGCCGAAGATCCTGAACGCCTGCTCGCTTCCGCTCACGGGGAAGCGCTGCGTGAACGCCATCTGCACGGACCTCGCGTGGATCGACGTGACCCCGGACGGCCTCGTCCTCAGGGAGCTCGCGCCGGGAGTCACGTTCGAGCAGGTGCAGGCGCTGACCGAGCCCCGGCTGACGACAGCGCCCGACGTGAAGACGATGGAGATATGAGGTGGCGGCGATGACGGAGGTCCCGCTCGAGCAGAGGATCGCCCGACTCGAGGACCACAGGGAGATCTGCAACCTGCAGGGGCGCTACAACCACTACCTCCAGACCGGCCTCCTGAAGGAGAAGGTCGGTGAGCTCTTCGCCTTCGGCCATCCCGACGTCAAGGCGGAGATGTGCGACAGCGGCATGTGGCACGGCGCCGAGGGGATCGTGAAGCTCTTCACCCACATGGGGAAGAAGTACTCCATGCCGGGCGAGCTGATGCTCCACATGCTCGTGACACCCGTCGTCGAGGTGAGCGCCGACGGCACGCGCGCCCGCGGCATGTGGAACTCGTTCGGGACGAACACCTACCTCGACGAAGGGGGAAGGCTCGTCGCGATGTGGCAGGCGGGGAAGTACGACAACGTCTTCGTCAAGGTGGACGGCCGCTGGAGGTTCCTCGAGTTCAAGTGGTACGTGATCTTCCGGACGCCGTTCCACGAAGGGTGGGTCGATCGACCGATCGTCGAGGGGCTCCACGAAGAGGGCTTCCCCGAGATCAGCCCGTTCCACACGCCCTACAGCCCGACCGCGCCCCACAATGTGTTTCTGCCCCCTCCCCCCGAGCCCGGGGAGGCCTGAGGAGAGCCGATGAACGTCATCAAGGTCGACGAAGCCCTCTGCAGCCAGTGCAAGGCCTGCTACCGGGCCTGCTGGATCGACGTGATCCGCTGGGACGACGAACGGGACCGCCCCGTCATCAAGTACCCCGAGGACTGCGTCGACTGCAATTTCTGCGAGATCAGCTGCCCCGACGACGCCATCAAGGTCTCGGTCGACTACTCCCGGCCCTGGCCGAACACCTACCGGTAGAGCGAGAGGCGAGGAGAAGGAGAGAACCATGGCAGAGCTTCGTACTCTCGGGAAGGTCATCGAGGTGGACGTCCTCGTCGTCGGGCACGGCTGCGCCGGGCTCGCCGCCGCGATCACGGCGAAGGAGACGGACCCGTCGCTGAAGGTCCTCGCCGTCGACAAGGGGTCCGTCGGCTACTCCGGCAAGGCGAACAAGGGGGGCGGCCACTGCGCGTTCATCCCCGAGGGCGGGGAGGAGACGTACGTCGAGTACCACACGCGCAAGCTGGGCGACTACCTCAACGACCAGGAGCTCCTCCGCAGGTACGCGAACTCGACGCGCGACGTCCTCGCGGACGTGGAGCGGTGGGGCGCGAAGGTCTACGGCAAGGAGGCCCCGTTCAACGCCCACCCGATGATTCCCTGGAAGGTGACCACGGTCGACCTCGACTTCATGCTGGCGCACGCGAAGACCGCGCAGTCGCTCGGCGTGGAATTCATGGACAAGGTCGCCGTCGTGGACCTCCTGACGGACGGCGGGAAGGTCGTCGGCGCCATCGGGTTCAGCCTCCTCGACGGGAAGACGCTCCTCTTCAAGGCGAAGGCGGTCGTCCTCGCGAACGGCTGCCAGAACTGGCGGATCATGCGGATGTGGGCCTCGGGCCGGGGCGACGGCATCGCCGCCGCGTACCGCGCGGGAGCCCGGATGCGGAGCGCCGAGTTCGGCTCCTTCGTCGGGATGGTGAACCTCGAGACGGGGCACGTCTCCTACGGTGCCGAGGATGCCCTCGTGAACGCGAAGGGGCAGAGCCTCTCGGAGACCGCCCGTCCGTTCGCGCAGGCGAACCCGAACCTCGGCGTCCTCGGCGGCGTCGACCTCGGAGGCAACCACGCCCTCTTCATGTACCAGGACGTGATCCAGGGGAACGGCCCGATCTACGAGGACAAGCGGCAGAACCACTTCGTCGACTCGCCCATCGCCCGGAACCTCGCTCCCGAGAAGGGAACGGCGGACCCGATGTGGTTCCGGCCGTTCGCGGAGACCTTCTGGCACACCCTCTACGCGAAGAAGCAGAAGGGCTACGTCAGTGACAGCCCGCTGAAGGAGACCGTCCCCGGCCTCATCGGCGAGTTCTCGCCGCTCTGGGTGAACCACGAGATGGCGTGCAGCCTGCCCGGGCTCTTCGCGGCGGGGGACATCGCCGGAAACGGGAACTCGTCGTTCGGCGCCGTTCCGTCTCCCCCGGGGCGCAACCGCGGAACCGGCATGATGGCGGCCTGGTTCATGGCGCGGATCGCCGGGCCGTCGGCGGCGCGTTTCGCGGCGGAGGCGGCCGAGCCCTCGGTGAACGCCGCGCAGGCCGAAGCGCTGAAGGCGGAGATCTTCGCCCCGCTGAAGCGGCACGAGGGAATGACGACGCAGGAGATGGTCTGGCGGATCCAGAACGTCATGCAGCCGCTGAAGTACACCGCCTGGAAGAGCGAGGAGCGCCTGAAGGAGGCGCTGGGGAAGATCCTCGACCTGAAGGCCCTGCTCCCGACCCTCGTCGCCCCCGACCCGCACTACGTCAGCGCGGCGAACGAGTGCCGGAGCATGGTCCTGGCCTCCGAGATGTTCTTCCGCGCGTGCCTGGAGCGGAAGGAGAGCCGCGGCTGGTTCCTCCGCGAGGACTTCAAGGAGCGCGACGACAGGAACTTCCTGAAGTGGATCTTCCTGCAGAAGCAGGGCGACGAGATGGCCGTCTCGTTTCAGGACGTCCCGATGGCGTCCTACCGCTACCAGCCCGAGGGCTGGACGGCCTGAACGAACGGTAAGGACGGAGTCGCCGGCCGGCCCCCGGGGCCTGCCGTCGACTCCGCAGGGATTCCGGGGCGAGCGGAGACGGACGATGATCAAGTGGACGATCACGAGCCGGCACAAGCCGGGCATGACGACGGAGCGCTTCTACTACGAGTGGTCGGTCCTGCACGTCGCCCTGATGCTGACGAACGCCTCGACGATGCGGGTCTTCCGCCGGTACACGCAGCACTTCGCGATCCTCGGCGTCCCCGGCGAGATCCGCCTCCTTCCACGGCACGAGATGGAGTGGGAGAGCTTCGCGGAGCACTGGATCGACCGCCCGGAGGACATCCTCCCGTCGATCCAGAGCGAGGACTACCTCGG
>CAZNSS010000071.1:0-11437 GCA_964575465.1 uncultured Holophagales bacterium
GGCCCCGCCGCCCGTCGTGCCGGCTCCCCCGCCGGTCCGGCCTCCCGTGGGGGAGGCGACGTCGGTAACGGCCCCGTTCCAGACCATCCCCTCGCGAGAGGGCGAGCGGACGGTCATCCTCTCCCCCATCGACCCGAAGCACTGAGATCCGCGATCGCCGCCACGGCGTATTCCACGTCCGGAGGACTCCGACGATGAAGCTCTCGAGGACCCTTTTCGCGGCTGCCGCCCTCGCCGTCGCGTCGCTGGCGACGGCGGGCGACGCGGGCGTCCATGCCTTCACCCTCAACCTGAACGACGGCAGCCCGAAGAAGCTCGCCGACTACCGCGGCAAGGCGCTCCTCCTCGTGAATACCGCGAGCAAGTGCGGCTACACGAAGCAGTACGCGCCGATGGAGCAGCTCTACCAGAAGTACCGGGACCGCGGCTTCGAGGTGCTCGCCTTCCCCGCGAACAACTTCATGGGCCAGGAGCCCGGGACGAACGAGGAGATCCGGGCGTTCTGCACGGCGAACTACAAGGTGACGTTCCCGCTCTTCTCGAAGATCTCGGTGAAGGGGGACGACATCCACCCGCTCTACAGGTACCTCACCACGCTGCCCGGCTTCGAGGGCGACATCAGCTGGAACTTCAACAAGTTCCTCGTCGACCCGAACGGCAGGGTCGTGGCGCGGTTCGGCACGCGGGTCGACCCGATGGCGGAAGAGGTGACGAAGAAGCTCGAGGAGGTCCTCCCGAAGAAGAGCTGACGCCGGCGAGCTCGCGTCCGCGTTCGACGAAGGCCCGGCTCCGCCGGGCCTTCGCTATTCCGGGAGAGTCGCGAGGAAGAGATCGACGAGCCGAGCGTCGAGGTGCGTCCCCGAGATGCTCCGGAGATAGTCGCGCACCTCGGGGGCGGGAAGGCCCCTTCGATAGGGCCGGTCGTAGCGGAGCGCGTCCCAGATGTCGACGACCGCGAACACGCGCGCCGTGAGCGGGATCTCCTCTCCCCGGAGGCCGCGCGGGTAGCCGCTGCCGTCCCACTTCTCGTGGTGGGACCAGGGGATGGCGAGAGCCGGGTGGAGGAATCCGATGCCGGAGAGCATGTCGTGCGCGTACGTCGGGTGGCGGCGCATCACGGCCCACTCCTCGTCGGTGAGAGGACCCGGTTTCTGGAGGATCCGGTCGGGGATCCCGACCTTCCCGATGTCGTGGAGAAGAGCGCCACGGCGGACGTGGACGAGCGCGTCCTCGGCGATCCCCGCGCGCCGCGCGAGATCGAGCGTCCGTTCGACGACACGCTGCGTGTGCCCTTCCGTCTCCTTGTCGCGCAGGTCGAGGGCGCGCACCCACCCCTCGAGCGTGGCGTCGTACGCCTGCGCGAGCTCCTCGGCGGCCCCCTTCAGGTCGCGGACGAGGCGGGCGTTGGCGATCGCGACCGCGGCCTGCTCGGCGAAGAGGCGGACCGTCTCCAGGTCGGCGGCACCGAACCGTCCCGGCACCCGGTGGTTCACGAAGAGGCTGCCGAGCGCCTCTCCCCGCCAGAGGACCGGCACGCCGATGACCGACCCGATCCCGGCCGCCGCGAAGACGGACGAGCGTCCGGGCCAGCTCCGGTAGTCGGCGAGGAGGACCGGCTCGCGCGTCGTCGCGACCGAACCCGCCACGCCTTCGCCGGGCTGGAGGACCGCCCCGACGTACTTCTCCAGCGTCCCGTTCGCGAGGACGAGCTCGAGCCGGCCGTCCGCACGCCTGAGGTAGAGGCCTGCCATCGTCCCGTGGACGAGGCCCTGCGCGCGCTCGACGATCGAGCGGAGGAGGAGGTCGCGGTCTCGGCTCGAGCCGAGATCGACGCCCGTCTCGTGGAGGGCGAGGAGCGTGGCGAGACGATCCCGGTTCACGTCGAAGAGGCGCGCCTTGGCGAGCGCGAGCGCGAGCGGCCCGGCGGCCTCCGCGCCGGCCGTGAGCTCGGCCCGTGAGGGCGGAGCCCCCCAGGCGACCGCGAGGAGGCCGATCGTGTGAGTCCCGTCGTGCAGCGGCCAGGCCGTCACGGGGGCGCCGGCGAGGAGCTGCGAGGGGAGGCCTCCCGAGGTGTCCGGGGACGGGGCGGTCCCGAAGAGCCGCCCGGCCTCCTCGGCGATCGCCGTCTCTTCCGCCGCGACGGACTCGAGCGCTCCCCGCCCGCTCGCCAGGGCGATCCGCTCGTGGTCCTCGTCCCAGAGGGCCACGAGGGCGCCGGCCGCGGAGAGCCTCTTCTCCACGGCCTCGGCGAGTGCCGCGAGGAGGGGCGGCAGGCTGTCCTCCCGGAGCGCCGCCGAGGCGACGTCCGCGCGGAACGCCTTCTCCCTGCGCACCTCGGCCCGCTGCGCCTCGGCCTCGAGGCGGTCGATCGCCGCAGCGAGGGCATCGGCCATCTCCGCGACGAGCCTCGTCTCTTCGGCGTCGAAGACACCCCGGGTGGCCGAGTAGACGACGAGGACTCCGAGGACGCGGTCTCCCCTCCAGAGCGGCATCGCGAGCCCCGCCCCACCCGGGCTGTCCCTGCGCGCCGGGCACTCGGGGCAGTCGGCCGCGTCCGCTTCGGGGTCGACGAGGACCGGGGTCCCCGTGAGGAACGCCGTCCTCCCGCAAGCCGTGCCGCCGTGCAAGGTCCTGAGGTCGATCCGGAAGAGGTCGGGGTCGCACGGCTTCGAGGCGCCGGCGAGGCGGACTTCGTTTCCCGACTCGTCGAGGAGGCCGACCCAGGAGAACGCGTACCCGCGCTCCTCGACGAGGGCCGCGCAAACGCGGCCGACGAGGTCTCCCGGCTCGACGGTCTCCCCGAGGATCTCGCGGACACGCGCCGAGGCCCGCAGCGTCCGGTTGAGCCTCTCGAGCCGCGCCTCCCGCTCGCGCAGCGCGTCTTCCGCACGACGGCGCGCCGTGATGTCGAGGAACGACGCGGCCATCTCGCCGGGAGCGGTCTGGAACGCCTGGACGAGGAAGGCGCCCGTGATCTGGCCGTCGGAGTAGGTCACCTCCTCGCTCCGCCACGGGCTCCCCCCGGCCGCGACCCGCCGGTACGCCTCGGGAACCGCCGTGCCGGCGAGGGGCGGGAAGGCCTCCTCGATCGAGCGGCCCACGAACTGCCCGTTGTCCACGCCCAGGATCGCGTCCGCGGCTGGGTTGCCGCCCGTGAAGACGAGCCGCCCGCCCTCCTCGAGCCGGTAGTGGTGGAGGCCGACGGGGATCGACGCGACGAGCCGCCGGCTCTCCTCCCCTCTCCGCCCTTCGTCCACCCGGGCCTCGCGGCGCTCGATCTCGGCCGCCGCGCGCGCCGCGAAGAGCTCCAGGGCGCGCACCGCCGACTCGCCGTCGTGGAGCGGCCGCGCGGAGAGGGCCGCGAGGAGGCCGAGCGGAGTGCCGTCGGCCGACGCGAGGGGGACCCCGACGTAGCTCGAGAGACCGGTCCCGGCGAGGAGGAGGTCCCCCGGGAAGAGCTCCGCGACCCGTGACGGGAAGACGCAGGGAACGCGTCCCACGACCCGCTCGCACGGCGCCCCTCGGAGGTCGTAGACGAAGGGCTCGATCGGGGCGCCGGCCGTCCTCGCGGCGAGGGTCCGGACCCTCGGTGCCCCGCCCTCCTCGAGGCGCCCGACGACGACCATCTCCATCCGGAGCGTCTCCTCGAGCCCCGCCGCGAGGCGGTCGAAGAAGCCCTCGGCCGGCCCGAGGTCGAGCGTCGTCCCGAGGACCGTGGCCGCGCGTTCGAGACGCCGCGCCGCGGTGACGTCCGACGCGATGACGACGAGCTTCCCGTCGGAGGAGTCCGCGTCGGGGAACCGCCGCGCCGAGAGCCGGAGCTCGATCTCCGACCCGTCTTCGAGCCGGGCCCGCCCCTTCCCGAGGAACGCCCCCCGGGCTCGCGTGGCTTCGAGGAGCTCCCCCGCCCCCTCGGAGAGGAGGCCCTCGAGCGGCTCGCCCGCCGTCGGTCCGGCCGCTCCCCTGTTCCACGTCGACGAGAAGACGCCGTTGACCGCGACGACGGTTCCGTCCGCCGTCACGACGAGCGCCGGGTCGGGGTACGCCTCGAGGGTAGCCGACAGGGGAAGGAACGAGCCGGCCTCACGCTCGCGCTCCCCCATCCCTTCGCGCGCCGGCGAAGGGACCTCGCCATCCGGTGGGAGTCCGGGGGCCGCCGTCATCGTGCCTCCAGGGTCGGTCGGACCTTCTCGACGCGGTTCGAGCGGAACTCTAGCAGGACGACCCGAAGGCGGAGGCCCGCCGGGCAGCCGGGAGGTTCGACGGTCCGGCGGAAGCCGCCGGAAGAAAGGAGACCGACGTCCACCGCTCCCCGGCGGTCAGGCGCCGAGGAGCGCCCTCACCTCGCGCGCGATCTCGAGGCAGCTCGTCAGGCCGGGCGACTCGATCCCCACGAGGTTCACCCAGCCCGGGAGGCCTCGTGCCGACTCCTCCGCGACGACGAAGTCGCGGAACGGGGCGCCGATCGCCTGGAGGCGCGGGCGGATGCCGGACTGGTCGGGCGCGAGGTCGTCCCGCTCGAGCCCCGGAAGGTAGCGGACCGCCGCGCGAAGGAACGAGTCGAGCCGCTCCTCGTCGACGGCATAGGCCTGCCGGCGCTGCGGCAGCCACTCGACGTCCGGCCCGAGCTTCAGCTCGCCGTCGAGGTCGACCGTGAGGTGAATGCCGAGGAAGCTCCCGCCGCCGGGCGGATGTACGGGGTACAGGAGCCTGCGGGCGAGGTGGCGCTTCGCTCCACGGATCCGGAAGTAGTGCCCGCGCACCCAGGAGAGTCGGTAGTCCGCGGCCTCGACGTCGAGTCCCGGCATTGCGGCGACGAGGTCGGCGTCGAGCCCGGCGGCGTTCACGACGCGGGGCGCCTCGAGGCGCACCTCCTCGCCCGACGGGTCCTCGAAGAGGAGGGCGTACCCGCCGGGGACGGGCTCGGCCCCCTTCATCGTGTGCCGCAAGGCGAAGCTCGCGCCGTTCTCCTCCGCGATCACCCGGAGCGCCCGGAAGAGGCCGTGGACGTCGAGGATCCCGGTCGAGGGAGAGAGGACCGCCGCGGCGGCTCGGACGTGCGGCTCCTCCTCGCGGAAACGACGGATCGGCACCTCCTCGAGCGCGACGCCGTTCGCGCGCCCCCCCGCGACGACCTCGGCGAGGCGGGCCTCCTCGTGCGCGTCCACCGCGAGGAGCCACTTTCCGATCCGCCGGAAGGGGACGCGGTGCGCCTCGCAGAAATCCGCGAGACTCCGGTTGCCCCGGACGCAGAACCGCGCCTTGAGCGATCCGGCCGGGTAGTAGATCCCGGCGTGGACGACCTGGCTGTTGCGCGAGCTCGTCTCCTGGCCCGGGGTGGCGTGGCGCTCGGCGACGACGACCGAGAGCCCCGCGCGGGAGAGCTCCGCCGCGCACGCGAGTCCCACCGCCCCGGCCCCTACGACGATGACGTCAGCGTCCATCCGCCCATCGTCGCATCGCGAGCGCGGCCCGTCACGCCCTCGTTCAGCGCCCCGACGGCCCCCCGAGCGGCGCCGGCCCCGGGGGGGCGAGGAGCTGGATGAGGACCCCGTTCGTGGCGTTGTCGACCGTCGTCACCGCGGCGACGACGCGCCCCGCCTCTCTGCCGGTCCCGTGCGCGGAGAGGGAGAGACGGTCGACGGCTCCCGCCCCGAGGCCGAAGCCCGACGGCCCGTTCCAGAGGTCGTCGACCTGGACCTTCTCGAACGGCCCCACCACCAGCTCGCGCTCCCCGCGCGGGACGTTCCCCTCGCCGGAGAGCCGGAAGACGACACGCGCCGGGGCCCCCGTCACCTCCGTGACGATCAGGTTCACCCTCTCGCGCCGCCACGACCGGAGGCCCGGCAGGACGACTGCGGAGCGCCCCCCGGCACCGACCACCTCGGGGGACTCCGGGCCCACCGCCGGAAGCTCGGCGGTCATCGTCCCGCGCGAGGCGTCGTCGAGGTCGATCGGCGTCGAGACGGCTGCGCGGGCGAGAACGCGCCCTGCGCCGTCCCCCTCGATCCGGAGCGAGCCGGACGTGTTCGTCGCCGGCCCCCTCCCGAAGAGCGAGAGGACGACGTTCCGGCCGCGCTCGATCGGGAGGGCACCGTCGCGCGGGAGGAGCGTTTCCCGGACGACGCTCCCGCGGGTCGGCGCGCCTTCGGCGTTCGTCCCCGCGAAGTCGTACGTCAGCCTCAGCGGAGCGGCGGCCGGGGCCGCCGTCGCGATCGAGAGCTCGGTCGTGAAGTACGCCCCCGTCCCGCCCGCCTGGACGATCGACGCGACGGCCTGCGGGCCCGCGCCGTCGTCCGCGTCCTGCGGCGCCGGCCGCCCCGTCACGACCGAGAAGCTCGCGGAGACGTTGTCGACGAGCGTCGCGAGCGCCACGACGCGTCCGTCCCCCTCGAGCGGCTCCACCCGGAGGCTCGAGGCCTCGGGAACGGCGCCCTGGAGGCCGACCGCCGTCGCGAGGGAGACCTGCGTGTTGCCCCACGCCGGCACCTCCACCTCCCCGTGCCCCAGCGGCAAGCCCGACGCGTCGAAAAGCCGCAGCCCGACGCGCGCGCTCCGCCCGGCCGTCTCGGCGAGGACGACGTTGCACCTCACCGCCGCCGTCACCCTGAGACCGGGAAGGAGGAGAGGCCTCCGCCCCGCCCCGGTCCCTTCTCCCCCGGCCACGACCGGTATTTCGGCCGCGAAGCGGCCGCCCGTCGGCGACGTCCCCGTGACGACGCTCCGGACCGAAAGCGACGCCGGGCCCCGGACCTCGAGGTGGCCCGCGGCGTCCGTCACGCCGAACAGGACGGGGAGGGCCGCGTCGAAGAGAAGCGTGCCACGGGCCGGGACCGTGAGGTCGGCGCGCACCGCGTCGAGCTCGCCATCCGCGCCGGCGGGCGTCCCCCAGACGCCGACGACGGCCGGGACGTCGGAGAAGTTGCGGAGGACGAGCGACGACGAGAAGGACTGCCCGAGGGCCCCGCCCATCCGGACCGCCGTCGGGACGACCCACGACGCCGTGCCTGACGGAACGGGCCCGCGGCGCTGCGCCGCGGCCGTCGGGGCGGGCTCGGCTTCGACGACGGGAACGTCGAGTCTCTCGCTCGCGCTCCCTCCCGCCGCGACGAGCGAGAGGACGGTCCGCACCGGCGAGGCGCCGTCCTCCCTGGACCGGAGCCTCCGGTCCGCGGTGAGGCGGAGGCGTCGCGTCCCCTTCGCGGGAATCGGCGTTGCGAGGTCGGCGCTCGCCACGGAGAGCCACGCGCCGCCCGGCTCGATCACCGGAGCGAGGAGGACGGGCGAAGGCCCCGGGTTCGTGACGACGACCTCGGCCGTCACCGTCGACGGACCCGCCGGCGCGAGGAAGAGGACCTCGGACGGCGAGGCCGCGACGCGCGCGCCTCCGACGTCGCCCGAGGCGACGGCCATCGCGACGGGCGTGGAGACGGAGCCGCCGCTCCAGGTCGCGACGACGCGCCCCGCGCGGACTCCCGGGCTCGAGGTCGCGCCGGGGCGGGCCGAGAGCAGGAGCGTCGCCTCCTCGCCCGGAGCGAGCGTCGCCCCCGCGGGCGTCACCGCGAACGCGCCCTCCGTGGCGTCGAACCGGACTCCCGCCGTTTCGCCTCCGACGTTCCGGAAGGAGAGGAGCGCCGTCGGCGCCGCGTCTCCCGCCGCAACCAGCCACGGAGCCCCCTGCCCCCGCGTCGCGACGACCGCGGCCCCGGACGCGACGACGGAGAAGAGGGCCGGCTCCGAGAACGGTCCGGCCGGGCCGCACCCGTTCACGGCCGCGACGCGGAAGCCGACCGTCGCCCCGAACCCAGCGTCGACGCTCCACGCGAAGGGGGGGCCGGCAACCTCCCGGTCGACGAGGAGGACCGCCTCCCCGACCGGGGGGACCGTGCCGACCTGGACGCGGTACCGCGCGGGAGGCTCTCCCGCACCGGGATTCCACGCGAAGAGCGCGAGCGACCCTGCGGGGACGGAGCTCCCCGGCGCGGCCGTCACCGTCGGCGCCGTCGGCGCCGCGCAGGAGCCCGACGCCGTCACGGTCCGGGCGATCCCCGGCCCGAACCTTCCCTCCTCGGAGACGAGCCGCCACTCGGGCGCGAAGGTCCCCTCGCGCGGCGCGGTCATCGCGAACGTGAACGTCGCCGTCTCCCCCGTCGCCACGGAGCGGGACGCCGGGAGCGCGACCCGCCCCGGCGAGAGGAGCGCCGCGTCGGAGAGGGGCGCGAGGGCGAAGCCCGCCCCCCGCGTCCACGTCGACCGGCCCGCGTTCCTTAGCGTCACGCGAACCGGGACCGGGACCCCCGGAGAGACGCGCTCCGGGACCTCCGCGGAGACGAGCCGCGCGGAGTCGCCGTACGGAGGGTAGGTCGACGCGAACGTGGAGACCCCGGAGAAGGCCAGCTTGGGCGTCCGGTCGGGGCGGAGGAGACCCCAGCGGGGAACGCCGTCGCTGCCGTCGTCGACGAGCTCGTAGACGAAGATCTTCTTCACCCACGACGGCTCGCCGGCTCGCCCGAACCAGTTGGCGAGAAGGCCGACGAGGAAGGTCGACTGGCTCGCCTCGCCCACGTCGTCGGAGGCCCAGCCCGTCTCGGTGAGCCAGACCGGCTTGTCCCCCGCCCCCGCGTACCGGAGGACCTCGCGCACGGACGGAGCCACGAGGCTCCAGAACCGGGGCTGGTCTCCGAACGTCGTGGAGCCGTCGAGCTTTCGCGTGACGCCCGCGTTCCCGTCGCGGTCGTAGACGTGGTGGGTGACGACGTCGATCACGTCGCGGGCCCACCGCATCGAGTCGAGCAGCCAGTCGTACCAGGCCGCGGCACCCCCGCCGAGGTGCGCGAGGTCGGGCCCGCAGACGAGGGCGTCGGGGTCGGCTTTCCGGATCTCCTCGGCGGCCGGGCGGAGGAGGAGGTCGACGTACTGGGGCCGGGTCCCTGCCCAGAACGCGGCGAGGTTCGGCTCGTTCCAGACGCCCCAGGCCTTCACCCGTCCCCGGTAGCGGCGCGCCGACTCGGAGACGAAGGCCCGCCAGTCGGCGACGTCCCGCGGGACCCCGGCGGCGGGTGGCCCGTCCGTCGCCCACGCCGGCGTCCCGAGAAGGCTCGCGTAGACCTCGATGCCGCGGGCGCGCGCCTCGCGGACGATCTCGTCGTAGACGGCCCATTCCCGCTTCCCGCGGGCCGGCTCGACCACCGACCAGAGGAAGTCGATCCGGATCCAGCCGATTCCCGCCTCCTCGGCCCGATCGAGGAGCCGCTTCAGCTCGTCGCCTCCGGGAGCGTGCACGTTGACGCCGTACGGGGAGGCCTCCACGGCTCCCACCCGCTCCGCCGGGCACGCGGCCAGGAGGGCCAGTGCGAGCGCGACGCCCCCGCGGAGAAACCGAGCCATCCGCCGAATCGTCTCAGAAGCGCCCCGGATCGTGTAAAACGTCGCGAACAGCATGAGCGCGACCACATCCGCCAGCCCGGGCGCCGTGACCGCCCGCCTCGCGGCGCGCGGCCTCGCCGTCCTGACCCTCATCAACCTCTTCAACTACCTCGACCGCTTCGTCGTCGCCTCGCTCGTCGAGAGCCTCCGCGCGTCGGAGCTGAAGCTCAGCGACACTCAGTCGGGCGCCCTGATGACGGGCTTCATCGTCGTCTACATGGTCGCCTCGCCCTTCTTCGGCGTCCTCGGCGACCGCGGCTCGCGCCCCCGCCTCCTCGCGCTCGGCGTCTTCGTCTGGAGCCTGGCGACCGCCGGTGCGGGCCTCGCGCGGAGCTTCGCGTCGCTCTTCGCCGCCCGAGCCGCCGTCGGAATCGGCGAGGCCGCCTACGGCACGATCGCGCCGAGCCTCCTCGCCGACTACTTCTCGAAGGAGAAGAGGGGCCGCATCTACGCCATCTTCTTCTGCGCCATCCCCATCGGCTCGGCCCTCGGCTACATCGTCGGGGGCTACGCCGACACGCACCTCGGCTGGCGCTCGGCGTTCTTCGTCGCCGGCCTCCCGGGCCTCCTCCTCGCGTTCCTCGCCCTGACCCTGCCCGACCCGCCGCGAGGCGCCAGCGAGGCGGCCGAGCCTCCGCCCGAGGGCGTCTCCCCGGAGCGAGGCTGGGGCTCGTACCTCGCCCTCGCGAAGAACCGCCCCTTCCGCATCGCCGTCCTCGGCTACGCCGCCTACACCTTCGGCATCGGCGGCATGGCGTTCTGGATGCCCGCGTTCCTCGAGCGGGTGCGCGGCGTCCCGAAGGAGGCGGCGACGGTCCAGTTCGGCCTCGTCGTCGTCGTCACCGGCTTCGTCGGGACGTTCGCGGGCGGCTTCGTCGGCGACGCGCTCCTGAAGCGGACGAGAGAGGCCTACCTCTGGGTTTCCGGCGTCTCGACGCTTCTCTCGGTCCCGTTCGCCTTCGTCGCGCTCACGGCGCCGAGCCGGTCCGTCTACCTCCCGTCGCTCGTCGTCGCGCAGCTCCTCGTCTTCGCGTCGACCGGCCCGATCAACTCGGCCATCGTCAACGACGTCCTCCCGTGGCAGCGGGCCGCCGCGGTCGCCGCGTGCAACTTCACGATCCACGTCCTCGGCGACGTCCCCTCGCCTCCCCTCCTCGGCGCCCTCTCCGACGCCTCCTCGCTCCAGTCCGCCGTCCTCCTCGTCCCGGTCGCGTTCCTCGTCGGCGGCGCGATCTGGACCTGGGGCGCCGTCTCGGGCCGCCGCGCGTGATCCGCGGCGCGGCGACCGCCGTCTCGCGCCTCGTTCTCAGGGTCTTCTACCGGCGCGTCGAGGCCTCGGGGCTCGAGCGGATCCCCGCGTCAGGGCCGACGATCCTCGTCCTCAACCACCCGAACGGGCTGATGGACCCGCTCCTCCTCCTCTGCCTCTCGCCGCGCCCCGTCGCCTTCCTCGCGAAGTCGCCCCTCTTCTCGATGCCGTTCGTCTCGCTCTTCGTGAAGGCGTTCGACTCGATTCCCGTGTACCGCCCGCAGGACGCCGACGCCGACGTCAGGAGGAACCGCGAGACGTTCGCGGCGGCGCGCGCGCTGCTGAAGCGCGGCGGCGTCCTCGCTCTCTTCCCCGAGGGGATCTCGCACGACGAGCCGCGGCTCATGCCGCTGAAGTCGGGCGCGGCGCGGATCGCCCTCGGCGCCGCCTCGGAGGGGCCGGTGACGGTCGTCCCGGCCGGGCTCACGTACGAGGCCCGCGACCTCTTCCGGAGCGAGGCCCTCCTGCGCGTCGCCGAGCCGTTCACGGTCGAGCCGATCCCGCTCGACGAGAAGGGCGAGCCGCCGCGGACCGCCGTGAAGGCGCTCACGGACCGCGTCCGGACCGCGCTCGAGGGGGCGACGCTCCAGGCCGACGACCGCGAGGCGCTCGCGCTCGCGTCGTTCGCCGAGGCGCTCCTCCCCGGCGGAGGCGAGGCGGAAGGGCTCGACGCACGCCTCGCGCGGCGGCAGCTCCTCCTCG
>CAZNSS010000072.1:0-11424 GCA_964575465.1 uncultured Holophagales bacterium
CGCCCGTCGCCGAGCCCGTCCTTCCCCCGTCGAAGGGCTCGTTCCGCGCGGCGGACCGCCCCGCGGCTTCGTTCCTCGAGATGGGGGCCCCCCCCGCTTCCCTCCCGTGGCCCCCCACCCCGCCGACGTCCACGTCGTTCCGCGCTCCGCAGGCCGCCGCGGCCGCCCCGCCCTCTGTTTCCCTCCGTGCGCCCCAGGCGCCTCCTCCGTCGTCGTCCGGCTTCCCGGCGCCGCCTCCGGGGGCCTCGGGCAGCGCGATGGCGCCCGCGTCGATCCCGTCTTTGACGCGGCCGATGGAGGAGCTGATGTCCTGGTCGTTCACGCCGAACGAGGCGTTCATCCTTTCCCGGATCAACGGCCTGTGGGACATCCGCTCGATCGCGAAGATCAGCCCGTTTCCGGAGGGAGAGGTGGTCCGGGTCTTCCAGAAGCTCCACGACGGCGGGCTGATCCGCTGGCGCTGAAGGACGTCGGGCGACCGTTGGATCCCGTCCTTCCCCCGGTCCTTCTCGCCTCGGTCGTCGCGGCGGCCGCCGCGGCGGTCATCTGCCGCGCGTGGCGGATCTCGGCCGAGCGGGAGCTCCGGGCGCGCGAGGAGGCGGCCGACCTGGAGCGGAAGGCGCTCGTCCTGGAGGAGCAGGCGCTCCGGCGACAGCTGCACGAAGCCAGCGAGTCCCTCCGGGTCCGCGCGGAGTCGCTGCAGGAGGTCCTCCGGGCGTCGATCGAGCTGAAGGCGCACCTGCCGCTCGACGCGGTCCTGGCGAACGTGGCGAGGGCCGCCTCGACGAGCTTCGGCTTCCGCAGGGTCCTCCTCTCCCTGCACGACCGCGCCGACGGCGTCCTCGTCCCGCGCGCGCACGTCGGCCTCTCCGACGAGTGGCCGCGCCTCGAGCGTCTCCGCCTTCCCTCGGAGCGGCTCGCCGGGGTACCGGAGGGGGGCGGCCCGCAGCATCCCTCGCCGCTCGCCGAGGTCCTCGGAGACGCCGATCGCGAGGGGTTCCTCTCCGTACCGCTCGTCGCCGCCGACCACTTCGTCGGGCTCCTGGAGCTCGCGGGCCTGCCGTCCGGGCACCCCGAAGGGGCCGCGGACCGGGTCGTCCTCGAGCTCTTCGCGAGCCAGGCGCTCAATGCCATCCGGCTCGCGCGGGCTCACGAGACGACGCGGCTCGGCTCGCTCCGCGACCCGCTCACCGGGGTGGCGAACCACGGGCATTTCCAGGAGACCCTCTCGAGGGAGATCACCCGCCACGGGCGAAGCGGGGGGAAGCTCGTCCTCCTGATGGCCGACCTCGACGACTTCAAGGCGGTCAACGACCGCTACGGACACCGTGCCGGCGACGCCGTCCTGAAAGCCCTCGTCGTCCGCCTCCTCGCGTCGGTGCGGGAGATGGACACCGTCGCCCGCTACGGCGGCGAGGAGTTCGCGATCGTTCTCCCCGAGACCGACGCGGTGGACGGCCTGCGCGTGGCCGAGCGGCTCCGGGCGGCCGTCGCCGCCTCTCCGGTCCGGGCAGGGCTCCCCGAGCCGCTCCGCATCACCGTGTCGATCGGCCTCGCCGTCCACCCGGACGACGCGACCGGCAAGGGAGGCCTCGTCGAGTGCGCCGACCGGGCGCTCTACGCGGCGAAGCGGACCGGAAAGAACCGCGTCGTCCGCTTCGCGAAGGTCCCCGTCTCGGCCGAGGCGCTCCTCACGGAGCGAACGTGAGCGCCGCCCGGCGCGTCACCGCGGGACAGTCGGCGACCGCGAAGCGCAGGGCCCAGGACGCCGCCTCCCCGGCGTAGTCGATGCCGACGCGCGGGCCCGAGAGGATCCTGCGCGAGCTCCCGGGAAGGGGAAGGAGCAGCTCGAGGTCTCCCGTGAGGGGAGCCCCCGAATGCTCCCGCCCGACGGAGAGCACCCGACAGAGCTTTCCGGGGCCCGACGCGGCGAGGAGCTCGTTCCTCGGGACGTGGCGCCCCTCCCACCACGCCTCCGGCACCGCGGCGCGGACGAGGACGGCCTCCGGGACCCCCTCCTCCCTCGTGACGACGTTCAGGCAGTCGTGCATCCCGTACACGCGGTAGACGTAGGCGTGGCCCGGCGGACCCCACATCGGGGAGACGCGGGGCGTCCGCCGGCCGTTCCAGGTGTGCGCGGCCCGGTCGGTGACGCCGAGGTAGGCCTCGGTCTCGACGATCACCAGCGAGATCGAAGGGCGGCCGGGAGGCCGCCGGACGAGACGGCACCCGAGGAGGGACCGCGCCACCTCCTCGGTTCGACGCTCCCAGAAGGCCTTCGGCGGTCGTTCGGCTTGTCGGGCTCGGGACACGCCGCTATTCTCGCGGACACCGATGCCGAACGCCGTCGCTCCGCCGCTTCCCGGCAGCCCAGTCCTCGTCACCGGGGGCGCCGGGTTCATCGGGTCCCACCTCGTCGATGCGCTCCTGGCCCGCGGGCACCGCGTCGTCGTCCTGGACGACCTCTCCACCGGGGACGGGCGCCGGGTCCCCCGCGAGGCCCGCTTCGTGAAGGGAGACGTCCGCGACCCGGGGCTCGAAGCCCTCCTCTCGGAGGAGAAAGTCGACACCGTCTTCCACTTCGCCGCGCAGGTCGACGTACGGAAATCGGTCGAGGACCCCGTCTTCGACGCCGACGTGAACGTCCTCGGGACGATCCGGGTGGCCCAGGCGGCCGGACGCGCGGGCGTGACCCAGGTGGTCTTCTCGTCCAGCGGCGGCGCGATCTACGGCGATCCCGTCGGCGAGAAGGCCGACGAGGACCATCCGCTGAACCCCTGCTCCCCGTACGGCGTCGCCAAGCTGGCGGGCGAAAAGTACCTCTCCGCCCTGGCGCCGGACGCCGGCTTTCTCCTGACGGTCCTGCGCTACGGGAACGTCTACGGCCCACGCCAGGACGGCCGCGGCGAGGCCGGGGTCATCGGCATCTGGATGAACCGCCTCCTCTCGGGACAGGACGCCGTGGTGAACGGCGACGGAGGCCAGACGCGGGACTTCGTTCACGTCGCCGACGTCGTCGCGGCGAACCAGGCCTCGTTCCTCCACCGGGTTCCCGGAATCTTCAACGTGGGAACCGGGATCGAGACGAGCGTCCGGGAGCTCTACGGCCTCGTCGCCGCCGCCTGCGGCGTCGACGCGCCGCCCCGCTTCGGTCCGGCGAAGCCGGGCGAGCAGCGCCGGAGCGTCCTCGACCCGACGCGCGCACGGGAGGTCCTCGGGCTGAGCGGGCTCGTCCCCCTCGAGGGCGGGATGCGGGCCACGGCGGAGTGGTTCCGCCTCCACCGGGCCCAGCAGGGTCTCGGCTGACCGGCCGTCAGGACGCGGCGATCGACGGGGGCGCCGGGGCCATCGCGCCCACGGCCTGCGCGGCCCTCGGCCGCCCGGTACGCCGGATCACGACGATCGTCCGGTCGTCCTCGGCGGGCCTTCCGGCGCTGAAGTCACGCACCGCCTCCATGATCTTCTCGGCCGTCTCCCTCGCGGATCTCTTCCGGTAGTCGAGGAGGATGCGCCGGACGCGGTCCAGCCCGAACTCGCGCCCCTTCCCGTCGTGCGCCTCGACGATGCCGTCGGTGTAGAGGAAGAGGAGGTCCCCCGGCTCCATCTTCGCGGCGCGGCGGCCGTAGGCCGCGTTCGGCGAGGGGCCGAGGACCATCCCCGTCGACTCCATCTCGGAGAAGCTCCGCGTCCGGGCGTGCAGGTGAAGCGGCCCCGGGTGCCCCGCGTTCACGTAGATGACCTCGCCGTTGGCCTCGAACTCACCGTAGAAGAGCGAGATGAACTTCGTCGCGAGGCGGCTCTTGTTCAGGATCCGGTTGAGCCGCTCGATGACGCGCGCGATCTTCAGGTCGCCGCCGATCCCCATCCGGAGGCCCACGTAGACGTCTCGCACGAGGAGCGCCGCGAGCAGCCCGTGGCCCGAGGCATCCGCGATCGCGGTGCCGAACGAGTCGGGACCGACCCTGATGAAGTCGTAGAAATCGCCGCCGACCGCCTCGGCCGGCGCGGTCGTCGCCCAGACCTCGTAGTCCCCCACCTCTGGAAACGCGCGCGGGAGGATCGACTGCTGAATGCGCCGCGCTTCCTCGAGGAGCCCCTCGAGACGGCCGCTCTTCACCTTGGAGTCGAGGACCGTCCGGATGATGCCGAGGGAGACGAGGAGGTCGTCCGCGGCGACGCGCGGATGGACGTCGAAGGAGAGGATGAACGCGCCGTCCCCGAACGAGACGGCCGCGAACCGGGTCACCCCGAGCCTGGCCTCGAGCTCGCGGTCGACCCAGGGATCCTTCAGGTCGGCGAGGACGACCCCCTCTTCGAGGGCCCTGCGGATCGGTTCGTAGGAGATGGGGACCGTGAGCCCTTCGAGGACCTTCCGGGAGCGCCCGAACCCGCGCTTCAGGACGTAGTCGCTCTCGTCGAGCTGGTAGAGACGTCCCCCGACGATCCCGAGCTCGGAGCGGAAGTTCCCGACGACGGCCTCTCCGACGGCGGCGACGGTGGAGACGACATCGTCGCTCCCTTCGATGGCGGACAGGGTCTTCTCGACGTTCTTGAGGAGTGAGCGGTAGTCCATGCGTGAGCCGCCGAGTATACGCTGCAGTGCAGCGGCGCGCCCGTCAGCCCCAGCGGGCCAGCTCGGCGAGGAGGCGGTCCTGGTAGGCGTGGCCCCGCCCCTCGGGGCAGCCGCCGTTCGCCAGGATGACGAACGCGTAGCGCTGGCCGCTCCGGGCCTCGACGTAGCCCGCGAGGGTCACGACGCCCGCGATGTTCCCGGTCTTCGCCCAGACCTTGCCGCGCGTGTCCGCACCGAGCATCCGGTGGCGCAGCGAGCCGTCCATGTCGCCGGTCACCGCGAGCGTCGGCTCGTAGATCGGAAAGTGCCGCCAGCGCGTCGCGAGCGCCTGGAGGAAGTCGAGGTACGCCGAGGCGCTCGAGCGGTTCTCGCGCGACCTTCCCGAGCCGTCGGCGATGCGGTACCGCGAGGGGTCGAGGCCGAGCGAGCGAAGGAATTCGTCGACCTCCGCGAGCCCGTTCGCCCACGTCCCGTGGCCGCGCCGCTCGGCGCCGAGGGTCTTGAGGATCTGCTCGGCGAAGAAAGTGTGCGACCGCTTGTTGCACACGGAGAGGACGGGGAGGATCGGCGTCTCGTGGACGTGTAGGACGCGAAGCGGCTCCCGCGCGGCGGGAGCCGAGTTGCGGACCTCGGGCGGTCCTCCCACCTCGATCCCCTCTTCGCGGAGGACCTTCGTGAACGCCGAGGCGAGGTAGAGCGGCGGGTCGACGACGGTGACGTCTCCCGACCACGTCCGCCTCGATCCGACGACGCCGGACGCGACGACCTGCGGGCTCCCCGCGCGCCGCGAGACCCCGACGCTGGCCCCGGCACCGCGGTACGTCGTCACCCGCCCGACGACGGACATGAGGAAGGGCTGCGACGGGTAGAAGCCGAGGCTCGCGCGGCCGCCCGGCCGGAGCCCGCCCGTGACCCTCACGAGGACGACGTTGTCGTTGTAGGAGAGGGCCGAAACGGGCGCCTGGTACCAGTTCTGCTCCTGGGCGGAAGGCCAGTCGCGGTGGGTCCGCTCGTCGTCGAAGAAGGAGGTGTCGAGGAGCAGCCCGTCCCGGATCGTCCGGACGCCCCTCGCCGCGACCGCCTCGGCCCACGGGCGGAAGACGGCCCACGGATCGTCGTCGTAGAGGCGCCCGGAGATGGCCGGGTCTCCCCCGCCCCGAACCACGAGACGCCCGGCGAGCGTGCCGTCGGGCTGGACCTCCCCGTCCTGCAGAAGCGTCGTCCGGAATCGGTAGGCGGGCCCGAGCCGGTCGAGAGCGGCCGCGGTCGTGAAGAGCTTCGTCGTCGAAGCGAGCACCAGGTCGACGTTCGCGTTGTACGCGAGGATCGGCGGCTGCCCCACGGGCGCGATCGCGACGGCGACCTGCGACCGGTCGCGGATCGGCGTCCTGCGGGCGACCGCGCCGAGCCGCTCGGCGAGCGTCGGCTCCTTCCGGGGTACGGCCTGCCTTTTCGGCGCGCCCTCGGCCGGGCCGGACAGGCAGAGCCAGACCGCCGCCGCGGCCGCGACCCACCTGCGAGGCCGTCTCGGAACCCGGATCTTCACCGTCCCGATTCTAGCGGACGCCCTCCTTAGAATGCAGCGTGCCGATCCGGGTCGACCTCGCCGCGAAAACCGTCACCCTTTCGCCGGGCGCGCTCCTGGCGCCGCTCGCCCGCCGCATCGGCGACGGCCGCGGCGACTCGATGGAACGCCGCTGGATCGGGCAGGCCGTGCACCGCAGGGTCCTCTCCGACGCGCTCGCGACGATCCCGGGCTACGCGGTCGAGAAGGCCGTCCGCCTCTCGTTCCCCGTCGACGGCTTCACCGCCGTCCTCGAGGGACGCCTCGACGGGCGGTTCGAGGACGAAGACGGGACGGTCGTCGTCGACGAGGTCAAGTCGGTCCACTTCGCCGAGGAGCTGCCGCGCCTCCTCGGCTCGCCGCGTCTCGACCGGTTCGCGCGCCAGCTCCAGTGGTACCTCCTCGCGGTGTCGCGGGCCGAGGGGCGGATCGTCAGGGGGCGGCTCGTCCTCGCCGACATCGAGACGGGCGACACGCGCCTCGTCCCGGTCCCGTGGGACCCGGAGGAGGTCGAGGCCGACCTCGTCGAGAGGGTCCGCGGCGCGCTCGCGGAGTTCTTCGGCGACCTCGCCCTCGCCGAGGCGAAGGCCGCCGAGGCCGACGACCTCGTGTTTCCGTTCGGCCGGTTCCGCCCGGGTCAGCGCGAGATGGCGGCGGCCGTCTCCCGCGCCGCGCGCCAGGGCGAGCAGCTCCTCGTGGAGGCGCCGACCGGAATCGGGAAGACGGCGGCCGCGCTCTTCCCGATGCTCGTCGAGGCGCTCCGGCGCGGCCGGAAGCTCTACGTCCTGACCTCGAAGACGACGCAGCAGGAGATCTTCAGGAAGACCCTCGAGGCGATCTCGGCCTCCTCGGCCCGTTCCCTACGGCTCCGCGCCAAGGAGCGGATGTGCGCGAACGGCGTCGTCCTCTGCCACGAGGACCACTGCGCCTACGCGAAGGACTACGGCGCCAAGCTCGAGGCCTCGGGGCTCCTCGACCGGCTCCTCGCCGTGGCGCCGCACCTCGAGCCCGACTTCGTCTTCGAGGAGGCGCGGGCGGAGGAGGTCTGCCCCTTCGAGGTATCGCTCGAGCTCGCCGAGCGCGCCGACGTCATCCTCGGCGACTACAACTACGCGTTCGACCCCGTCGTCGCGATCTCCGGGCTCCGCGACCCGGCGTCGCTCGAGGGCGCGCTCCTCCTCGTCGACGAGGTCCACAACCTCGTCGACCGCGGGCGCGCCATCTGGTCCCCCGAGATCTCCGAGGCCGAGGTGCGGCGCCTCTCCGAGGCGATCGGCACGACGAGCCCGAAGACGGCTTCCATCGCGCAGGAAGCGGCCGTCGAGGTCCTCGCCCTCGTCCTCGAATCGACGTCGGGCCTGCCGGCCTCGACGGACCCGTGGGTCCCGGCGACCGAGCTCGTCCCTCTCGACCTCGGCCGGCTCGAGGACGTCCGCCTCTCGATGGAGTCGCTCCTCGTCCGGCACCTCGCCGACCTCCGGAACGGCGGCGAGCGGGTCCCCGACGACCCGGTCCTCGCCCTCTACTTCCTCTTCGCGGGCTTCCACGACGTGGCGCGGCGGGCGGCGCCGGCGGGCCGAATCGTCGAGGCGTTCGACCTGATCGCCTCCCGCGGCCCTTCCGGTTCGCGCCTCGCGTTCCTCTGCAAGGACCCCTCCCGGCTCCTGGGCGAGACGTTCGACGCCGCCTTCGCCACCGTCGGCATGTCCGCGACACTGAGCCCTCCGGAGTTCTACAGGGACCTCCTCGGGTTCGACCCCGACCGGACGTCCGTCCTGGCGCTGCCGTCACCCTTCCCGCGGGAAAACCGCGCCGTCGTCGTCGCGCCGGGCGTCGACACGACGTGGAAGGGCCGCGGTGCGTCGATGCCGCGGATCGCCCGGATCGTCGCGGAGGTCGCCGAGGCGTGCCCGGGGAACGTCCTCGCCCTCTTCCCGTCCTACCGCTTCGTCGACGACGCGCGGGCGCTCCTCCCCCCTCTCCCCGGGCACCGCGTCGTCCGCCCGTCGGACCGCTCCACCGAGCTCGAGCGGAACGCCGTCCTCGACGCTCTCCGCGAGGAAGGGTCGCGAATCCTCCTCCTCGCCGTCTCGGGCGGTCCGTTCGCGGAAGGGGTCGACTACCCGGGCGAGATGCTTCGGGGCGTGGTCGTCGTCTCGCCCGCCCTGCCGCAGGTCCGCTTCGAGCAGGAGCGGATGCGGCTCCACTTCGAGGAGCGCTACGGGCGGGGCTTCGAGTACGCCTACGTCATCCCGGGGATGACGAAGGTCGTCCAGAGCGCGGGGAGGGTCATCCGTTCGGAGACGGACGTCGGCGTCATCGCCCTCGTCTGCCGCCGGTTCCTGCAGAGCCCGTACCGGAAGTTCCTGCCGGCGCACTGGTACGACGAGAGTCCCGACGAGCTCGCCTGCCCCGAGCCCGGCGAGCCGGTGCGCGCCTTCTTCGAGAGGGCCCTCTCCGCGCCGGTCGCGGCCGCCGCGCCCTCTCCGGCGCCACTCCTCGCGGAGACCCGGAAGGAGAGCGTCCCCTCGCGCCGGAAGGCTGGGACTCGAAAGGCCCGTCGCCCTCCGTCCCGAGCCGGCAGCTAACCGCTCTTCGCCCTCGCCACGACGACGGCGAAGTCGCTCTCCAGCTGCCCCGCTCCGATGAGCGCCCACTCGAAATCGCAGATGGCGGCGAGCAGCTCCGGTCCGCCCGTTCCCGGCCGCGCGAAGCGGCCCGCGATGTCCTCCAGGAGCAGCTGCAGGACGGTTCCCCCGTAGGGCCGGACCTCGAGGATCTCGAAGAAGCTCGCGGCGACCGCCAGGATCTCCGCCGAACGAACGGCTTCCGACGGATCCGTGGCGATCATCTCCGCCACCGTCGGCCGCCGGACCTTCTTCTTGACCCTTCCGTCGACCGTGCGGATCCGGTACTCCCTCGGGAGGGCACGCAGGAGACCGTCGACGACCTCGAGCTGGAGCGGCGTCCACTGGAAGCGGCTCGGACCGACGAACTCGCTCATGAAGAGGAACCCGCCGGGCTTCAGGGCCGCGGCGACCTGGCGGAAGACGTGCTCGAGCCCTTCGACGTGGTGGATCGAGTGGACGCCGAAGACGACGTCGTACGCGGCGGGCTCGAGGCGCAGGACGTTCAAGTCCTCGACCCCGTACCGAAGGTGTCCGAGCCCCTCCGCCCTCGCCGCGGCGACGGCCTTCTCGATCGCAAGAGGCGCCACGTCGACCCCTTCGTGCTCCCGGGCGAAGCCGTGCTGGCAGAGGCCTCGCTCGAGCTCTCCGCCTCCGCAGCCGAGGGTGAGGGCCCGCGAGACGGGCAGACGACCGGCGAGCCGCGTCCGCAGAAAGTGCATGTAGGGGTCGACCGCGGGATCCCCCGACACGCGGCGGTTGATGACGTCCTGAACGTCCCGGAGCTCGGTCCAGTGGCGAACGCCGCCGATCCTGGACCTGCCCGCCTCTTCGCCCCAGATCTCCGCGACCGTCCGGTTTCGGCGGAGGGCCGTCCGAACGCCGGCCGGAAGGACCGCCGAAACGAGCCGGCGCAGGCAGGGCGGGACGGGAAGGCTCACCTCTCCCCGGTTCGCCGCGCCCGCCCGGGCCTTCGAGAGCTTCTCTCCATCCTCTTTCGGCTCCGTCGGCGCCCTTGCCGTGTCGCGCGGCGCTCCGTGCTTCCGGTCCCGGTTTCGTGCCCCGCGTCAGAGACGAATCGGCCCCGCGCGACGGCGGGGCCGGGGTTCGATCGGAGCGGTCGGAGGGTCAGCGGACCAGCGTGTTGTTGTTGACGATGAAGCGGCGCGTTCCCGCCGACCGGTAGTTGCCACGGCCGTCGATGACCTCGACGAGGAGGTCGTGCTCCGAGTTCGCGAGCTTCGTCGTGTCGAGCCAGAAACGCCAGCGGGCATTCGACTTCTGCGGGTAGTTCGGGTAGATCGCGGCGACGTCCGGGCTCGCCAGGCCGTACTCCGCGAAACCGTTCCCCGTCTGAGCGTCGATCTGCGGCACGCCGTCGATCAGGACCCGGACCCGGATGACGCCGTCGAGGTCGAGCGCCCACCCGAAGACCGGGTGAACCCCGCCGATGAACTCGTAGTTCGCGGGGTCGTCGACGTAGCCGAGCGGCGGCGGGTCGAGGTTCGCCGTCGCGCATTCGATGTGGACCGGGAGCTCCTTCAGGAGGGTGACGTTGTCCTCCTTGTCGGCCGCCTTGACCTGGACCATGTGGTTACCTTCCTTGAACCCCTTGTCGGTCAGGAGGTAGCCGACGTCGATCGCGAAGAAGAAGCCCGAGTTCGCCGACTGCGGGAAGCCGGGGTAGAAGATGTTCACGTCGGGACGGTAGAAGCCGTAGCAGTCGACGAGGGCGTTGTTCAGGTTCAGCTCCCGCCGGCAGCCGAGGGTCCCGAACGCGCCGCGGGAGTCCTTCAGGACGACGCCGTCCATCTCGACGAAGACGTGCGAGACGCCGCCGCGCTCGGCGTAGATCGACGTGTCGAGGGCCCATCCCGAGAGGAACATGACGTACCGGGTGTCGCGGATCTCGCCGCCGGACGGCCCGCCCGGGAGGCGCAGGCAGTTGCCGAACCAGGTCGCCTGGAGGAGCGGGTGCTCGACCTCGCCGAAAGGCGGGAGGTTCGGGGCGTTGTTGAAGACCTGGAAACGCCGCGTGGCGAGGAGACCCTGCTGGCCCTGGTCATCCGTCGCCTTCACCGTGAGCGTGTGGACGCCGTTCGTCAGTCGGGTCGAGTCGATGTTGATGACGAACCCGGCATTCGTGGCGTTCTCGACGTTCGGGAAGTAGGCGGCGACGTCGGGCCGGTTGACGCCGAGAACCGCCTCGCGCTCGAGGAGCCCGTCGATGATGACGTCGACGTGCTCGACCCGTCGGTCGTCCAGCGCCCACCCGGCGACCGCGAGGACGCCGTTCGCGTGGACCGAGGAGTCGGGCAGCGGGACGTCCAGGACACCGAACGGCGGCTGGTTCCTGGCGTTGTCGATCCTGATCGTCCGGGCTGCCAGGAAGTAGCAGCAGCCCGAGACGTCCGTGATCTTCACGTACAGCTTGTGCGTCCCGTTCGAGTAGTTCGCCGCCCGGAACGACATCTGGAACCCCGGCGCCTCGCCTGCCGTCCCCGCGTATTGCGGGAAGGCCTGCGTGACGTCCGGGCGCGGGAGGTTGATGTTGGCCCCGCCCGCCGGCGTGACGCGGTTCGGCTCGTCCGTACCGTCGACGTAGAGGTCGACGTTCGACACGAGGTTCCCGTTCAGCGCGAAGCCGGACACGCGGACGT
>CAZNSS010000073.1:0-2115 GCA_964575465.1 uncultured Holophagales bacterium
CGGAGAGCCCGGTCCCGCGAGGCGGCGGCGGGCCTAGACTCCGGGCCGGAAGCCGCGAGATGACGACGACCGTCCTGCATCCCGGGGGCCGCGAGCTCCGTTTCGCTTCCCCGGCCGGGGTCATGGCGATCCTGAACGTCACGCCCGACTCGTTCTCCGACGGCGGTCTCCGCTCCTCGACCGCCGACGCCGTCGCGGCGGGCCTGCGGTTCGCGGAGGCCGGGGCGGCGATCCTGGACATCGGAGGGGAATCGACCCGCCCGCGCGGCGCGGCCTACGGCGGGGGCGCCGCCGACGTCCCGGTGGAAGAGGAGATCGCCCGCGTCGTTCCCGTCGTCGCGGGAATCCGCGCCGCGAGCCCGTCGGTGCCGATCTCCGTCGACACGCGCAGGACCGAGGTCGCACGGAGCGCCCTCGACGCCGGGGCCGACGTCGTGAACCTCGTCACGGGGCTCGAACCGCCCGCGGGGCTCCTCGACCTCGTCGCGGAGCGCGACGCGGGGATCGTGCTGAACCACATGCGCGGCCTCCCGGCGACGACGTTCGAGGTGTCCCGGTTCGGGCCCGACGTCGTCGCCGAGGTGGCGGCGGACCTCGCACGCGCGCGCCGCCACGCGCTCGTCTCCGGGATCCGGCCCGACCGGATCGTCCTCGACCCGGGACTCGGCTTCGGCAAGACGCCCGACCAGAACTTCGCCCTTCTCGCCGGCGTGGCGCTCCTCGCTCCGGAGGGGGTCCCGCTCGTCGTCGGCGCCTCGCGGAAGGCCTTCCTCGGCTCGCTCTCCGGAAAGCCGCCCGCCGAACGCCTCCCCGAGTCGCTCGCGGCCTGCGCTGCCGCCGTGGAGGCGCTGCAGGGCCGAAACCCGCTCCTCCTCCGCGTCCACGACGTCGAGGAGACGCTTCGGTTCCTCGCGGTCCTGGCGCGGGCTACTTCAGGATCTTGAGCGAGACCATCGTCTCGGCGCGCGTGTCCCGTCCCTCCTCGAAGGCGAAGGCCTGCCCCACCGAGAGCGTCAGCTCGAGGCGGGAGAGCGCGAAGATGCGGAAGTCGAGCTGCGCGCCGACGTTCTCGACGACGTGCCGCGCCGAGTCGGTCGCGAGGTCCTTCTCGGAGTCCACGTTCGTGACCATCGCGCTCGCGAAGAGCGCCGGCCGAGCCCAGGAGACGTAGAAGCTCGAGGTCCCGACCTCGCGGAAGCGGAGCGGAGGGAGGTTCCACTCGAGCATCGCCCGCCCGAAGTTGCTCCCCGGGACCTCGTCGATGTCGACGCCCGGGAAGGCGAGGAAGTCGCGGTACTGCTTCTCCGGCCGCCAGTCGACCCAGTTGTTCCGGAACCCGCCGAAGTAGAAGCTCGCGAACGGGTCGTTCTCGACCCGGGCCGTCCAGCCCGCCGTCGTCCGGAGCCAGATCGAGGAGTGGCGGATCGGCAGCGCGAAACCGACGTCGTACGTCCCCCAGACTTTCGGGTACGACTTGCCGTTCACGCGATCGCCGGCGAAGCCGACGTCCCAGGCGTGGCCCTTCTCCTCGTCCACCCAGCCGAGCGAGTGGCGCTCGTTCCTGTACTTCAGGCGCGCGCGGATCGCGAAGAGGGTGTCGTAGGCCGTCGCGACGTTCTGGAAGTCGGGGAGGCGGTCGAGCCCGCCGTAGTAGGTCGCGTTCGCCTCGACGCGGAGCTCGCGCGGCTTGTCGTAGACGAGGGCCTTCTGGTACCCGACCCGGAAGGAGTACCCCTTCATGCTCGTCTTCGTGGGGCCGAAGAGGTCGTAGAAGTCTCCCGCGTTCCAGCGGACCCGCGCGCTCCAGTCGTAGCGCTCCCAGCGGGCGTCGGCGTGGAACCGCTCGTCGCTCGGCAGGCTCCCGTCGGGCGAGTACGCGGCGGTCACGTTCAGCCTGTTGAGCTGAACGGGGTCTGAGAAGTTGAGTCGGACGCCGAAAGCCGCCGAGTCCTTGTAGCCCTGAACGACCGGGTAGATCGAGTCGAGGCCGATTCCCGCGAAGGAGCGGTAGGTGCCGCGGGACTTCACGAGAGGCTCGAGGTCGACCACCGAGGGGGGCGGCACCTTCCACTCCTCGAGGACGGGGTGCTTCACGATCGTCTCGTTGCCGAGGAA
>CAZNSS010000073.1:2215-3918 GCA_964575465.1 uncultured Holophagales bacterium
GCGAAGACGAAGTTCATCGGGATGGCGGCCCCGAAGTCCGTCGTCGCGACCGGCGTCGCGTCGCCCGCGAGGAGCGCCTCCGTCTTCATCACCTGGAGCGTGTGCTGGCCGGTCACCGCGGACACGGAGAACGAGAGGAACGTCCCGTCGGGGGAAAGGTCCATGTCGTAGAGTGACTCGCCGTACGGCCAGGTGCGGACCTGCTTCCACTCGGCATAGGGGGCCGGGATCCGCACGAGCGTCGCGATGCCGTTCAGGGTCCGCACGCCCCAGAGCGACCGGTCGGCGCGGTTGAAGACGAGCTCGCCGATCCGGGCCTCGTGGAGGAGGATCTTCGAGGCCCCCGTCCGCGGGTCGAGGGCGCGGACGTCGCGGTGATCGCCGTTGTCCGTCGTGTAGAAGAGCGTCTTCGATTCCGGGTCGAAGGCGAGGGACGTCACGAAGAACCCGAACGGGCCCTTGACCTCCGCGATCTTCTCCACCTTCCCGTCGTCCACCGAGATCGCGCCGACGTGCGCGACGACGCCCGGGTAATTGAAGGCGGCGTAGAGCTTCCGCGCGACGGGGTCCCAGAAGGCCCTCGAGACGCCGCCGAGGGCGTGAGGCGAGAGGTCCTCGTACGGCGTCGTCGGGTACGTCCGGATCGCGGCGAGGTTCTTCTCCTGGAACTCCTTCTCGAAGGAGACCCACTCGTTCCACGCGTCGGGGATCGGCTTCCCGAAGACGCGCCGGAACTGCGAGGCGTAGTAGGCCTTCGACCCCTCCCCGCGCCCGAGCCACTCGACGAGCTTCTCCGGCGAGTAGCGGTACGCGAGGAACGTCATGAACCGCTCGCCGTAGACGTACGAGTTCGCCTCGAGCTGGAAGTCGACCTTCGTCCCTTCCGAGACGAGGCCGAGCGGCGTGTAGAAGCGGCTCCCGTCCCTCACCATCGAGCGGAAGACCATCTCGTCCCAGGCACTCTGGCCCCGGCCCCGGCCCCCGGCCATCCACGTCTCGAAGAAGACCGCGGCCCCTTCGTGGTACCAGCGCGGGGTCAGGCTGCGCGGCGTCGTCAGGTAGTTGTAGAGGATCGTCTCCGGCTGCTCCGCCGTCGTCGGGACCTTCCCCGCGAACACGGAGCGCCAGAGCCGATCGCTCGTCCCCGCGTTGTCGTCGAGCGTCACGTGGACGAGCTCGTGGTTCATCATCCAGTTGACCGTCTCGTTCGCCGGGACGGTCTCGTAGGTGAAGGCCACGGGCGCGACCTGGAACATCATGAAGTTCCGGGGGACGACGTTCACGCCGGCGTTGCCGAAGTCGGAGAAGTCGTTCAGGAAGACCGTGACCTTCTCGGACGGCCGGTACGAGAAGACCCTCCGGTGGAAGCGGAGGGCGTTCTCGAACGAGCGGGCGACGTGCGGGACGAGGTACGACTGCCCCGGCGCGAAGTAGACGAGCCGCAGGTCGTCGGTCTCGAGCGTCGAGATCTGGCCCCGGGCCGGCGCCGCCCCGAAAAGCAGGGCGGCCGCCACGATGGCGGCCGGGAACCCTTTCGCGTTTCGGCGGCGGGACGAGGGCGATGAAGGGAAGCCGGGAGGCGCCGCCCCGGCGCCCCCCGGCCTGAGGTCGGGCACTGCGGGCTAGTTGGAGCGGAAGGCGTCGTTCGAGAGGGCCTGCCGGAACGCGTCGTTCGACAGCGCCTGCCGGAACGCGTCGTTCGA
>CAZNSS010000073.1:4018-11362 GCA_964575465.1 uncultured Holophagales bacterium
GCGTCGTTGCTCATCGCCTGGCGGAAGGCGTCGTTGCTCAGCGCCTGGCGGACGGCCTCGTTCGAGATCGCCTGCTGGAACGCCTGGTTCGAGAGGACGTTCCGGAGCTGCGGGTCCTTGATGATCTTGTCGTAGACGTCCGTCTGCATGAAGGTCTGGAGGTCGGGGTTGTCGAGAGCCACGTCACCCTTCGTGATCTGCCCGGACTGGTGACGCACCGCGGCGCCCACCGTCCCCTGGGCGCCCGCCCCGGTCGGCGGGAAGCCGTTGATCGCAAAGTAGCCGATCGCTCCGACAGCGACGATCGCGACACAGACCAGAACGACGTTCTTCTTCATCGCCTTCCTCTTCCTTCGGAGCAGCCCGTCCGGGCGCCACTCCCGCCAATTGAGATTCCGTCTGTATTACACCCGAAGCCGGGAAAAGTTGGCGGCGTGTCGTGCGGCGAGGACCTCACCGGGGTCCCGCTCGCCCGAGGACGAGGTCCCAGCCGTCGCCTTCGCCCACCCGGAGCCTCAGGGCCCGCGGTGCCGGCTCCCCCGTGGAAAACGAGAGGCTGTAACGGCGCCGGCCGGCCGGCTGCGTGAACCGAACCGCTTCGCCGGTCATCACGACCTCCCCTCCGGGAGCGCCGTCCACGGAGAAGGAGCGCGGCGTCAGGCCGGTGCCGGAGAGCTCGAGGCTCACGTCGACGGGCCGGGCCGTGTCGAGGTCGAGCTCGACGACGAGGTGGCCCGGCTCGATCCTCGTAACAGCTTCTCCCTGAAGGCCTTCGCGAACGATCGGCTGCCGGCCCGGGATCCCGGGGGCGCCGAGACGGCCGTGGGGGAGGACCGTCCCGGAGAGCGCTGCCTGCTCCTGGTGCGAGAGGAGGGAATCCGACGGGAGGAGACCGCCCAGAGCGACGCCGAGGACGAGGGTGAAGGCGCAGGCCGCCAGGGGCGCGGGGGCGAAAAGGGAGCGCAGGGCTTCCCGCCAGCCCGCCCGGGTCCGTCGTCCCGGCGGGAGGGCGCGCGTCGCGCGCATCACGCCGTCGACGAATTCCGGAGGCGGGGCGAGCCGCTCCGCCCCGTCGAGCGTCTCCGCGGCGCGCCTCAGCGACCGGAAGCGGGCTTCGAGGTCGGGGCTCGCGGCGAGGAGCTCCGCCAGGCGGGCCGAGGCGGCGGGGGAGTTCACACCGTCGATCTCGCCCTGGATCAGGTCGTCGTGCTCGGGGCTTCTCATCGGATTCCCGTTTCGGAAAGGGCCCCGGCGAGGCGCCGGCGGGCGGAATAGAGGCGCGACTTGACGGTCTTCTCCGGGATCGCGAGCGCCACGGCCATCTCTCCGTACGAAAGGTCGGCGAAGTGCCGGAGGACGACGACCTCGCGGTAATCGACCGGAAGGGCCATGAGGGCCTCGCGGACCCACCGGCGGGCCTCCCGCGCCTCCAGCTCCTGCAGGGGGCCGCCGGGCGCGGCGGCTTCCAGGGCGTCGTCGACGGGCCGACCCGGCCGGCTCCGCTTGAGGAAGTTCAGGGTGTCGTTGACGAGGATGCGGTAGATCCAGCTGAAGAACTGGTACGCGGGATCGTAGGTGCCGAGCTTCTCGTACGCCTTCACGAACGCCCCCTGCGCGAGGTCACGGGCGTCCTCGCGGTCGTGGACCATCCGGAAGGCGACGTTGAAAAGGACGCCCTGGTACTTCTCGACGAGCGGCCGAAAAGCCTCCGCGTCGCCCTGGAGGCAGCGTCGAACCAGCTCGGCGTCGTTCCCATCCTCACTCAATTACAGCCACGCTCCCGAAAAGTTGGTCGAAGGAGCCGCCCGCGGGTCAGGACTGGGACACCGGGCTCGCGCCGGAGGCGCCCTCGGTTTCGAGCATGTAGATCTGCCAGAGATGTCGGCTCGAGGTCTGGAGCATCGGCTGGAGGGCCAGGCGGCCCGTCGGCCCGATGGACCGCTCGAGGTAGCGCAGCTCGTTCAGGTTCGCGCGGACGTCCTCGCCCACCTCGATCGGGAGCCCGGCCTCCCGCGCCATGAGGATCCCCTTGGCCCGGATCGAGAGCTCGAGGTGGACCCGGAGGAGACACATCATGTCGGCGACGACGGGCCCCTCGAACCGCGACCGCAGGGAGAGGAGGTACTGGCCCACCCGCGTCTCGGCAACGTCCCGGCCGAGGGTCGTCTGGAGCATCTCCACGTCCGAGTCGAATCCGGCGCCGAGCCACTCGCGGGTCCCCTTCTCGCTCCGCGTGAAGACGGCGACGAGGAGGACGGGGAGCGTGACGAAGAGGAGGAGGGTCGCGAGGACCGGGGGGAGTATGAAGTGGTTGAAGAGGGAGTGGATGGCGACCGCGACGGCGAGTCCCGGGAGGACGGCGGCCATCCCGGCCGCCGGGTGCCGGTCCTCGATGCCCTTCGCGAGGACCGCCAGGATCGACGTCGTCCCGCCGTGGAGGATCGCCGTGCCGAAGCCCCGCACGATCCAGAGGAAGACGCTCCCCTGGCCGAGGGCGCGCAGGTACTCCACGTTCTCGACGAGCGCGAAGCCGGCCCCGACGGCGAAGCCGAGGATCGCCGCGTCGACGAGGAAGCCGATCCGTCTCCTCGCGAGGAGGTAGACGACGGGGAGCGCCTTCAGGACCTCCTCGGTGACCGGCGCGACGTAGCGCGAGAGCGACTCGGCCGAGACCGCTCCCCCGTCGAGGACCCACCCGTGCAGGCGCGTCCCGACGAAGGCCGCGGCGGCTCCCGCCACGATGAGCCGGACGACGACGCGCAGTGGAACGAGCTTGAAGCTGTCCATCAGGACGAGCACTCCCAGGAACACGAGCACCGGCACGAGCGCGACGGCAGCGTTGATCACTTGTGAACTCATGATATTACTCGCACCCAGCGATGACACCGGAAGGCCAGCGGCTCAGGTTGTCCGTCGCCGGCTCGCCGGCGGGCCTCGGGCAGGTCACCGAGGCCTTCGAGCGCTTCTCGGCGGCTCACGAGATCCCGGACGCGGTGCGGCGCCCGGTCCAGGTCGTCCTCGACGAGCTCCTCTCGAACACGGCCCGATGCGGAAAGGGAGACGGCCGGGACGTCACCATCGACGTCGGTTTCGTCCTCGACGCCGGGGGGCTGAACGTGGAGATCGTCGACGACGGGACACCCTTCAACCCGCTCGGGGGGGCGATCCCGGACACGTCGCTCCCGCTCGAGAAGAGACCCGTCGGGGGGCTGGGGCTGCTCTTCGTGAAGAGCCTCGTCGACGAGATAGCCTACGAGCGAGAGGGGGGCCGGAACCGTGTCGTGCTCGGCAAGCGCCTCGGCGTGTAAACGCCCCCCGGTCCGGACCGCTGGAGGAGCGCGCGGATGAAGATCACCGACGAGCGGCGGGGGGACGTCCTCGTCGTCCGGCCCGAAGGGCGGATCGACACGAACACGAGCGACGAGCTCGAGCGCGCGCTCGCGGGCCGGATCGACGGCGGGGCCCACCGCCTCGTCCTCGACATGAGCGGGACCGACTACATCTCGAGCGCCGGCCTCCGGGTCCTCCTCCTCGCCGCGAAGAAGCTCAGGGGCGTCGCCGGTCAGCTCGTCCTCGGGGGAATGAACCCGAGCGTCCGCCAGATCTTCGAGCTCGCAGGCTTCGTCTCGATCTTCACGATCGAGCCCGACGTCGACCGCGCGGTCGGGCGGGCGGCGGGCTAGCGTGGCGACGGGTCCCGAGCGGCGACCGGACGAGTCGACCCTCGTCCGCCACATGAACTCGCTGCTCGAGGTGTCCAAGGCGCTCGGGGCCGAGGCCCGGCTCGACTCGCTCCTCGGTGTCGTCGTGAACGAGGCGACCCTCGTGATGGAGGCCGAGCGAAGCAGCATCTTCATCTTCGACGAGCCGACCGAGACGCTCTTCATCCGGGTGGCGGAGGACGTCGCCGAGGGGCGGATCCGGATCCCGCTCGGGGTGGGGATCGCCGGCCACGTCGCCCGGACGCGCGAGCCCCTGAACGTCCCCGACGCCTACGCGGACCCGCGCTTCAACCCGCAGATCGACCACGACACCGGCTTCAGGACCCGCTCGATCCTCTGCGCCCCGATGATCACGAACACCGGCAAGCTCATCGGGGTGATCCAGGTCCTGAACAAGGTCGGGCGGACCGCGTTCACGGCGGACGACGAGAGCCTCCTCGGGGCCTTCGCGTCGATCGCCGGCATCGCGCTCGACCGCGCCCGGCTCGTCGAGGCGTTCCTGGAGAAGGAGAAGATCGAGTCGAGCCTCCGGCTGGCCCACGACATCCAGATGGGAATGCTCCCGAAGCAGTTCCCGCACCGGCCGGAGCTCGACCTCTTCGCCACCCTGCGTCCGGCGAAGACCTGCGGAGGCGACCTCTACGACTTCCGCCTGGACGGCGACCGGCTCTGGTTCGTGGTGGGGGACGTCTCGGGGAAGGGCGTCCCCGCCGCGCTCTTCATGGCGGTCACGAAGGTCCTCTTCGGCGCGAGCGTCGAGGTCGAGACGTCGCCGGGGAGCGTCCTCGGGCGGGTGAACCGGGCGCTCTGCCGGGAGAACGAGCACGCCCTCTTCGTCAGCGCCTTCGTCGGCCGGCTCGACCTGCCGACCGGCGAGCTCGCCTACGCGAACGCCGGCCACAACCTCCCGTACCTCTTCCGGGGAGACGGCACCGTCGAGCCCATCGCCGCGAAGCCCGGCCTCGTCATGGCCCTGAACGAGGCCTTCGCGTACCGGACCGAGAGCAGGCGACTCGAGCCGGGCGACGGGCTCTTCTGCTACACCGACGGCATCACCGAGGCGATCGACGAGGAGCGCGAACTCTTCTCGGAAGCGCGCCTCGAGGCGTACCTCGCCGGAGCAGGGGCCAGCCCCGCCGTGACCGTCGTCGAGGGGGCCGTCCGCGCCGTGGACGACTTCGTCGGCACGGCGCCCCAGTTCGACGACATCACCGCCCTCTCGGTCCGCTACCGGGCGGGCTGACCGGCGCCCCCCCCTCCCGCCCGAAAGGGGCGGACCGGTGCCCCGGGACGCCCATCCCTTAAACTCCCGGCGGCATGCGCTCCCTATTCGGCACCGACGGCATCCGCGGAAAGGCGGGAGAGTACCCGCTCGACCCGGCCACGGTCTCCCGCGTGGGCGCCGCGCTCGCCGCCTCGCTCCGCGACGGGGGACGCGAGGGAACTCTCACGGTCGTCGTCGGCTGCGACACCCGCGTCTCGTCGCTCGGGATCGTCGCCTCCCTCGCGGGAGGCCTCCGCGCCGGCGGCGCGTTGGTTCGCTACGCCGGCGTCGTCCCGACCCCGGCCGTCGCCCACCTCGTCAGGGCGCTCGGCGCCGACGCCGGGATCTCCGTCTCCGCATCGCACAACCCCTGGCCCGACAACGGGATAAAGGTCTTTTCGCACGAGGGCAAGAAGCTCCCCGACGCCGTCGAGGCCGCGATCGAGAGGCGCATCGCCTCCGCCGAGGCCTGCGCACCGGTCGAGATCGCCGAGGACCCGGCGCTCGCGGACCTCTACGAGACGCACCTCGTCGAGTCGCTCCCCGCCCGCCTCGACGGCCTCAAGGTCGTCCTCGACTGCGCCAACGGCGCGGCCTACCGCGTGGCGCCGGAGGCGTTCCGGCGCGCCGGGGCCGAGGTCATCCCGCTCGCCGTCTCCCCCGACGGACGGAACATCAACGCGGCGAGCGGCGCGCTGCACCCGCAGGCGATGGCGACGGCGGTCGTGAAGGCCGGGGCCGACCTCGGCCTCGCGCTCGACGGCGACGCCGACCGCGCGATGCTCGCCGACGGTGACGGGCGCGTCCTCGACGGGGACGACGTGCTCCTCCTCTGGGCGCTCGAGCTCGAGCGGGAGGGAAAGAAGCCGGGGACCGTCGTCGGGACGGTCATGTCGAACTGGGGCCTCGAGAAGGAGCTCGCCTCCCGCGGGATCCGCCTCGTCCGCGCGGCCGTCGGCGACCGCTACGTCGTCGAGGAGATGGACCGCTGCCGAGCCCTCCTCGGCGGAGAGCAGTCGGGACACCTGATCCGCGCCGACCTGACGACGACCGGGGACGGGACGCTCACCGGCCTCCACGTCGCGTCGGCCGTCGCCGCGACGCGCGTCCCCCTCGCCGCCGGGCCGCGGCTCGTCCGCGCCCCGCAGGTCCTCCGCAACGTCCACGTACGGGAGAGGGTCCCGTTCGAGAGGATCCCGGGCTTCGCGGCCCTCCTGGCTCTCGCCGAGGAGCGGATCGCCGGAAACGGCCGGATCCTCGTCCGCTATTCGGGAACCGAGCTCCTCGCCCGCGTCATGGTCGAGGGGAAGGAACAGGGGACGGTCTCGTCGATCGCCGAGGAGCTCGCGGTCGCCCTGCGCGACGCCGTCGGCACGCCCGTCCTCGAGACCAGGGAGCACCAGCCGTGATCCGCCACGAGCAGCGTCCGCGCCGAAAGCGAAAGCCCGACCTCCTCCTCGAGCCCGACCCGGCGCTCCTCGACCCCTCCGCGACGGCGGAGGACCCGCCGGCGACCGCCGCGGACGAAGGCGCGGCCGACGAGGGCGCCGTGGAAGATTCCGGCGCCGCGGCGGCCGACGAGGCCCCGGCCGAGCCGGAGACGCCTCTCCTGAACCGGGAGCTCGCCTGGCTCGACTTCAACCAGAGGGTCCTCGAGGAGGCGCGCGACGAGAGGTGGCCCCTCCTCGAGCGGCTGAAGTTCCTCTGCATCTCCGAGAGCAACCTCGACGAGTTCTTCATGATCCGCGTGTCGGGCCTCCGCGACCAGCTCTCGGTCGAGCTCGACGAGAAGTCGGACGACGGCCTCACGGCGCGCGAGCAGCTCTCCCTCGTCCGCAAGGGCGTCCTCGCGATGGTGGCCGAGCAGAGGGCCTGCCTCCACGACGACCTCCTCCCCCGCCTCGCGGCGGCCGGCATCTCCGTCCTCTCGTGGGCCGACCTCGACGACGAGCGGAAGGAGGCGGCGCGGACCTTCTTCCGCAAGAACGTCCTCCCCGTCCTCACGCCGCTCGCGGTCGACCCGGGGCACCCCTTCCCCTTCCTCTCGAACCTCTCGCTGAACCTCGCGATCGAGGCGCGCAACCCCGAGACGGGCGAGGTGAAGTTCGCGCGCGTGAAGATGCCCCCCTCCGTCCCGCGGCTCCTCTCGCTCCGGACGGTCGTCGAGGGGAAGAAGAAGGTGAAGGCGGCGCGGGCGGAGTTCCTCCTCCTCGAGAGCCTCGTCCAGGCGAACCTCGACGAGCTCTTCCCGGGACTCGAGATCCTCGCCTCGTACCTCTTCCGGATCACGCGCGACGCCGACATCGAGATCCAGGAGGACGAGGCCTCCGACCTCCTCGCGACGATCGAGCAGGAGGT
>CAZNSS010000074.1:0-11337 GCA_964575465.1 uncultured Holophagales bacterium
CGCCGTCAGGCACGCCTCGCCCGCGAGGCCGGGGGCCGCACCGGCCCACGCCGCGGGGACCGGAGCGGCGTCCGGCTGGCTTCGCGAGATCTTTCCGCTCTTCCAGAGCCAGAACGCAGCTCCTGCGATGACGACGAGCCAGAGGACCTGGCGGCGGTTCACGACGCCCTCTTCTTCGCCAGCTCGCTCTCGAGCAGCGCGCACCAGTCGTCCATGCCGTCTCCCTTTCGGGCCGAAACCTCGAGGAACCGCGACCCGGGGTTCAAGGTCGCGACCTGCTGCCTCACCGCCGCCACGTCGAAGTCGACATGCGGCAGGAGGTCGACCTTCGTCAGGACCGTCACCTTCGCCTTCGAGAAGATCGCCGGGTACTTGAAGGGCTTGTCGTCCCCCTCGGCCGTCGACAGGAGGACGACCTTGAAGTCCTCGCCCAGGTCGTAGGAGGTCGGGCAGATCAGGTTCCCGACGTTCTCGATGAAGAGGAGGTCGAGGCCCCGCAGGCGCTCCCCTTCCTCCGAGAGAGCCGCGTCGACCTGACGGGCGTCGAGGTGGCAGGCGCCGCCGGTCAGGATCTGCCGGGCGGGAATGCCGGCGCGGCGAAGGCGGTCGGCGTCCCGCTCCGTCGCGATGTCGCCGTCGAGACCTCCCATCTTCAGCTTCCCGGTGAGCCGCGCCACCGTCGCCTCGAGGAGCGTCGTCTTCCCGGAACCGGGCGAGGAGATGAGGTTCACGACGAGCGTCCGCTGGTCGCGGAACGACTCGCGAAGCGAGGCCGCGGCTGCCTGGTTCGCCGCGAGGACCTTCTGCTTGACGTCGAGCTCGGGCATCGGGGGCCTCCGGCCCGCGTCGCGAGACGCGAGCGCCGCGAGGATAGCGCGGGAGGCAGGATGGGCTTCAGATTCCCCCCTCGGAGCGCGAAGACCCGGCACGGCCCGCGGCGACGGAACGCACGCGGTGATAGGTTTCCACGGCGTGAAAGGACCCGGAAGCCCCCTCGCGGCACTTCCGCCCCTACTCCTCCTGCTGACGGTCTTCGGCCGCGCTCGCACGGGCGGCGCGGCGGGCTCGCCGACGAGCCCTCCGGGGGACGGCGTCCGAGCGGACGGGAAAGGTCGACAGAAGATGCTGGTCATAAGGAATCAGAAGACCGTCGTTGTCACGCCGGGGGCGGTGATCGATCTCGTCGTCACGCGCCTGGTCGCGATTCCCCACGAACACCAGGTCGAGTGGCCCGCGTCTCCCGCGATCGAGGGCGACGCCGTCCGCTTCCTCCGCCTGCGAATCGAGCCCCCGCCCGCCGACGTGGACGGCGGAGTGACGACCCACCACTACGAGCTCGAAGCCGTGACTCCCGGCCTGGCCCGGGTGACTCTCGTTCCGGCGGCGACGGGCCCGGAGGGCGCTCGACCCGCCGTCGTCCTCGACGTCACCGTCACCGCCGGCCTCACGAACCCGGACCCGAACGCCGCGGACTCGCTCCCGGAGGTGATCCGCCACCTCGTCGAAGTCATCGCCACGTCGCCCGACTCCACGCTCGAGATCGCGAAGAGGCTCGGCGAGGTCGAGTCCGACACCGGGGGCGCGGTCTGCGTCAAGCCCTCCGACCCCCGGCTGAAGCGGGTCATCGTCGGCAGGAATCCTCGGAGCGGTGGCACGAACCACGTCGAGCTTCAGCTGGCGGTGCCGGGATCCGTCACGGTGGCGGAGATCGAGGCCCTCTGGGGACGCGCCCAGCATCCGCCCCCGCTCTCGCTCGAGACGAAGTCGGTGATCTTCCGGCCGCCCCTCCCCGAGGGGGCCAGGTTCCTCCCGACCGTGACGATGACCCTGGAGGGGGACGAGAACGGTCCGGCCACCTGGGTCGCCGTCATCCGCGACCCCCTCTGGCCGGTACCGACGAAGCCCTGACCGACCTCGTCACCCGGCGAGAAAAGCCTCCACCGCCTCGAGAGTCGGAGTCACCGGCTCCGGGACGCGGACCCGGCGCGCAGCGGCAGGGACGTCCTTCAGCCCCGTGCCGGTGACGAGGAGGACGACTCGCTCCTGGCGGGAGACGAGCCCCTCGGCAAGCGCGATCTCGAGGCCGGCGAGGGCGATCGCCGCGGCGGGCTCGGCGAAAACGGCCGTCGCTGCGGCGAGGCGAGGAATGGAGTCGAGGATTGCGTCCTCGGAGACGAGGACACCGCAGCCGCCCGAGGCGCGGATGTCCTTGAGCGCCATCACGGCGTTCCGGGGGGCCGACACGGTGAGGCTGTCGGCAACGCTCCCCGCGCCGGGCTCGGGCGTGATCTCCGCCGCTCCCGACCGGAGTGCGCGTGCGATCGCGCCCGACCGTTCCGGCTGGACCGCGACGAGGCGAGGCACTCGCGAAAGGAGACCGCAGCGGACGAGGTCGGCAAAGCCCTTGGCGATGCCGGCGATGATCACGCCGTCCCCCGTCGGAACGACGACGACGTCGGGCGCCTCGGGAACGAGGTCGCGAGCGATCTCGAGCGAGGCGGTCTTCTTCCCCTCGACGGTGAAGGGGTTGAGCGCGGTGTTGCGGTTGTACCAGCCGAAGCGCGCGCACGCCTCGAGCGAGAGCTCGAAGGCCTGGTCGTAGGTCCCCGCGACCGGGACGAGCCGCGCGCCGTAGCTCGCCATCTGGACGAGCTTCGCCGGAGGAGCGGTGGCCGGGACGAAGACGACCGTCTTGATCCCCGCCGCGGCGCCGGCCGCGGAGAGCGCCGTCGCCGCGTTCCCCGTCGAGGCGGCGGCGACCGTCTCGTACCCGTACTCGATCGCCTTGGCGACGACGAGGTGCGAGGCGCGGTCCTTCGTCGATCCCGAAGGGTTCCGGGTGTCGTCCTTCAGGAAGAGGCGCGGCATGGCGAGCGCCTCGCGCAGGCGCGGCACCGGGAGGAGCGGCGTCCCGCCGGCGGCGAAGGAGAAGAGCGAACCCGGGACGTGGACGGGCAGGAACGGAGCGAGCCCCTCCGGCGTGGAGAGCGGGGCCTGGGGCCAGCGCCGCGGGAGAGAGCCCTCGGCGAGCTCGACCCGCAGGACACCCCGCGTGTATCCACCCGGGACCTGGAGGCGCGTGCAGGAGGGACAGACGTAGAGAGCGCGGTCTTCGGCAAAACGGGCGCCGCACTCGTTGCAGACGAAGGTGAACTCGCTCACGGCCGGACATCGTAGCGCGAACCGAACGGCGGGGCCCCGCGAGTCGCGGCGTAGAATTGCTCTTTGGCGGACCGTCCACCCTTTTTGCACGTCGCCGTCCAGCGGAGGCCGTGATGGGTCGAATCGCCCAGTCCGTCGCGATGTCGTACGTCCGCGGCTGCCTCGTCAGCGGGGCCGTCGCCATCTACGTCTTCGCGATCTTCATCGGGCTCTTCCTGCTCCCGCTCGGGCGGATGCATCGCACGCCGGGCTCCGATCCGAAGGAGCTCTTCCTGCCGATCGGGATCGGGGCCTTCTTCCTGATGGTCCTGCCGGCGATCCTCGCCTATTTCGCGACGCGCGCGCGCAACGCGCGGTTCGACGCGATGTTCGGCGCCCTCGGCCTCGCCGGCTTCCCGTACGCCGTCCAGTACCGGCGCTACGAAGGGACGTACGGCGGGCGGCGCTTCGAGGCCTTCTTCTCCCGCGGCCCGCGCGTCGCCCTCGAGGCCGACGCCGCCGTCGCGACCCGCCTCGGCATCACGGCCGGCTCCGGAGACACGCAGCTCCTCGCGGGCCTGACCGGCGAGAAGCCGATCCGCTTCGCCGTCCCCGCCTTCGACGGGCTCGACGTGTACGGCAAGGAAGAAGCGTGGGTGCGCCGCCTCCTCGCCGAGCCGGGCGTCCCGGCGCTCCTCGGCCGGCTCCTCCGTTTCGAGGGACCGTTCGCCCGCCGGCAGCTCGTCCTCCGGCCCGGAGCCCTCAACCTGACCTTCCAGCTCTCCACCGCCTTCCTGAGCTGGATCCCTTCGCCGGCGCAGGTGAAGGACTGGGCCGACGCCCTCGTCGCGCTGGCCCGGATCGCCGAGAGCGTCCCCCCGCCGGAGGTCCCGATCGCCCCCACGCGCCTCGAGCAGCAGCTCGGCTCGGTCCGTCGCACGGGGTTCGCCGTGAATCCCGGCGCCCTGGCCCTCGGTGCGATGCTCGCGACGTCGCTCGTGATCGCCGCGATCGCGGGGATCACCGTCTTCGCGCAGAAGTCGTGCCGGCCGAGCCGGGGTCCCGGGAGCGTCGCCGAGGCCCGAGAGGTGCTCCGCTACGTCTACGCGACGGCGCAGAACCTCCAGGTAGCCGAGCTCCCCGCCGCGAGCATGCTCGACCTCTTCGGTATCGCCGGGCACCTCGGCACGGTGGAGTCCGAGGACACCACCAGTCTCCGCGCCGTCGCGAAGGTCCCGCAGGGAGCGCGGATCGTCGTCTCGAAGAGCCCCGGCACGGGCGCGGCCCGCGAGGTCGAGTGGACCTTCGACCCGCCGCTCTCCGTGAAGGTGTCCGTGGTCGAGCAGCAGCTCGGGAAGCTCGAGCTCTCCCCGGCACCGGGCGAACCGAAGGGCGTCCTCGGTCTGGCAACGCCGAGGAAAGCCGACGGGGCGCGGTGGCCGGTCCGGGTGCGGGTCCGGTTCGAGGGGAAGGCCGGCGGGCCGATCACCCGGATCGCCGCGTACCGCGACGGTCCGGCCGTCCCGGCGGTCTCGGAGGAGTCGCCCGCTTCCGGCCTGCTCTCGCAGTGCCCCTCCTCGTTCGAGAAGGCCGGGGAGATGGCGCTCGGCGAGTCGAGGTCGTGCGTCTGCACCGGCACGACCGGCCTCAGCGCCTTCGGGTCGGGGCGCTACACGCCGTCTTCCGACCTCTGCGAGGCCGCCCGCCACGCCGGGGTCCTCACCCGGCCGGGCGACGCCGTGACGTTCTGGCGGCAGCCCGACTGTTCACGCCTCTGGGGCTCGGCGGCGAACGGCGTCGTCTCGAAGAACTTCGCCTCGCCGACGGCGACCTTCTCCTTCTCGGCGGAGCCGCCCCCCTGCCCGCCCCCGCCGAGCGCGTCCGCGGACCTGAAGCCCTGCCCGGGGCTCTTCAGCAAGGAGCTCGAGGCGATGCCCGAGGGGTCGAGCCTCGACTGCACCTGCGCGTACGACAGGTACGGGAAGGGCGCTCTCTGGGGAACGCGCGTCTACTTCCTCGGCTCGAACGTCTGCGACGCCGCCCAGCACGCCGGACTGGTCGATCGGAGAGGAAGCACGGTCACCGTCTTCCTCGGCGGAGAGTGCGGCCGCTTCTGGGGCTCGAAGTCGTTCGGGAAGGAGTCCGACAGCCGACGGAAGCCGGGCCGGAGCATGGCATTCCAGCAGCCCTACCCCGCCTGCCCGGGCCCGACGGACCCGTGGTGAGGACCGTGCTCCGCCCTCGCCCCGAACAGCGTACGAACCGGCGGCACCCGCTGGAGAAGGAGTGACCATGCGAGCCCTCGCCGTCGCCCTCCTGGGCCTTCTCCTCATCCCGACGACCTCCCGCGCGGAGGCGCCCGCGGGAAGCTCCATCAAGGTCCTCGCGAGCAGCTACGACCCGGGCTTCAGGGACGTCTCCCAGCTCGACCTGAAGAGAATTCAATCCGCGGCGGCCTTGCGCAGCTAGGACGGCAGGCAGGTCCAGGTCCTCCTGTCGAACGGAGACTTCACGGTCGACCAGATGGCCACCGAGTACGTCCTGCCCTTGAAAAGCGAGAAGGAGTTCATCCTCGTCCTGACCTTCCACAACGGGCCGAACCCGGTGGCCGACGGCACCTACAGCCCGAAGGCCGGATACGGCAAACCCTTCTGGAGCTCCGCCGTCGTCCGAATCCTCTCCGGTCCCGGAGGCACCAACGCCTCGCTCGGCGCGAACGAGGGAACGTGCACCGTCAAGGGAATCTCCGGGGAGCGGGTCGCAGGGTCTTTCCAGGTGAAGAGCCGGAACGGCGACAAGGTCATGGCCGAGGCGGTGGGGACCTTCGACGCTCCCCTGACGACCTCGAAGTACTGAGAGCGCGCCGTTCGGACCCGCGGTAGACCCCGGTCCGCCCTTCGTGCCGTCAGCGGGATGCTGCCGTCCGACGGTCCCGGAGAACGACGGCCGCCACGATCGCGGCAACGCCGATCCCCCACTGCACGACCGGAATCGAAATGAAGAGAAGCGCGTAGACGGGGCTCTCGTGCCGAAGGAAGGCGTCGGCGTAGACGACGGTGCCCAGAACCGTCGAGACGAGGCTGAGCGCGAGGACGACCCCCGACCCGACTGCAGACCGGGAAAGCGCGGCGGCCAGAAGGAACGCGGCGTAGGGGCTCACGACGAGGGTGCAGAGCGCGACGACCCCGAAGACGGGGTCCGCGGGAGTCAGCTGCCAGGGCGTCGTCTTCCAGAGCGCGAACGCGGCCATGACGGCGGCGCCGAGGGCGGAGACGACGAGCGCGGCGGGTTTCAACGGAGTGCCTCCGCGAATCCTACCCGAAGCCTACGCTGCTATGCTCTCCAATCGGATTGCGAACAGCCGGGGACGTCTGCGCGAGGCGACGCGGGCGCCCGCCGTCCGATTGCGGACGGACACGGAGGTACCGATGAGCGCTCGGCGTCCCGTTCTCCTCGCGGCGGCCCTCGTCGCGGCTCTCTTCTCGGCTCCCGCCCCCGGGCAGACGCCCGACGACCGGGGCTTCGACCCCACCGGCGTCTGGTACGGCCAGCACGGCCCGCTCGCGCTGATGCGCGCCGGCGACACCCTCTCCTTCTCGTACTCCGGAGTCTTCGGCGCGACCGCGCACATGTGCGACGGCATCGGCGTCGCGGGATTCGTCGGCGACGGGAAGTGGGAATACGTCGACGAGCAGGGCACGGTGACCTTCACGACGAAGGGTGGGAAGGTGACGATGCAGACGACGAAGGGGATCCCCTCGTTCTGCGGGGCGAACTGGCCCGGAGACACCTTCACGAAGGACGGATGGAAGCCGGCCTTCCGGTGCAAGGTGATCGAGCCGAAGGCGCACTTCCTGATCGTCGGCCCCCTTCCCCCGGAGCCCCGCGAGGGGTTCGTCGTGAAGGGGAACTGGGTCGAGGCGATCGGTCTCGTCAACGAAGGCTCTCCGGCCTGGCTCCTGACGCGCTTCGTCGGGAAGAGGCAGACGACCGCCGGACTCCTCGAGCGCGACGCGCTCGAATGCCACGAGGAAGAGTCGCCCGCTCACCCCGGGGCCGGCGACGGACGCCGGCAGAGCCGACAAGGAGGATTGCAATGACCCGTCCCATCGTCCTGGTCTTCGCCGCCGCCCTCGTCGCCGCCGGGCCCGCGCCTGCGGCTGGCCCGCCGTCCACCGTCGAGGTCCACGGCCTGACGTTCACTCCCCCGATCGCCCTCTCGGCGGCTGCGCCCGCAGGACTCGACGCGCTCCTCGTCGTTCACCCGCCAGACGCGAAGGCGGGCGGCGAGACGCTGAGCCTCACCGCCGTCACCTTCCCGAAGGACTCGGGGATGAGCGACGCCGAGCTCCTCGACTACGTCAAGACGACCTTCCTCGCGACGTCTGCCTCGGGAAAGCCAATTGCGAGGACTTTTCTCGGGAAGCCGGTAAAGGGGCAGGCTCTCGAAAAGAAGATCCCCGCACCGTCCAGTGCCGAGATCTACGTCGTCACGAAGAAGAACGGCGACAAGGTCGTCCTCGGCTTCGTCTTCTCCCCGGCCTTCGCGAAGGAGGCCCAGGAGGCCATCGCCGGGATCGCGGCCACGATGAAGGAGTAGCCGGCCGGGGCTCCGGACCCCGGCAACGTTCGACAGAGAAGGAGGGTTCGAGATGAGATCCGCATCCTGCCTGGCCATTGGAGTTCTGCTCGCCCTGCCGGGCGTTCCCGCCGGGGCCGCTGCGCCGACGCTCAAGGCCCGCGCGGAGGCGTTCGAGCCGTTTCTCCCCTCGCCGCCGAAGGGGTGGTCGATCGTCGAGGAGGAGACCATCGGCCAGGACAGCGCCGTCGCCGGAAGCGAGCTGACCACGCGGAGACGCTACAAGAAGGGTTCGAAGGCTGAGGAGGTCGTCGAGATCCAGATCGGGGTCAAGCCGGACGGGAAGCCGCTCTGGCCAGCCGTTCTGATCGACGATCCGGCGAAGGCCGCGAAGAACGTCCTGGAGGGAGTGCCGTTCTCCGTGACCGAGGTCCTCGGTCAGAAGGCCCTCACCCGCTCGACCCGAAACCCCATGCGCAACCGGACCGAGCACCGCGTCCTCCACAAGCTGCCGAACAACGTCTCGGTGAGCTACGAGATCTGGACGCTTCCCATCGCCGAGGCGGAACAGTTCCGCAAGGCGATCGATTACGGAAAGCTGGGCGCCCTGAAGCCCTGAAGCTCTCGCGTCCTGAAGCCCCCACGTCCGGCCGCGAGGGGCCCCGGGGAACGCCGCTGAGGCAGCGCCGCTCCCCAGGGCGTACCGGTCCGCGGAGGACCGGCCCTACTCGTAGATCTTCTCGAGGAGCTTTCCGGCGAGCTTCTTCCCGAATTCGACCCTCTCGGACTTCTCGTAGGTCCTGGGCTGCCAGTCGACCCGAACCACGTCCTGCCCCTGGAGCACGACGATCGCGGCCGCGCCCGTCATGACGTCGCACACGCAGGCCTTGTCACGGAGACCGGGAACGTCCTGGACGGATCCGGCGTTCGCCCACTGCTCGTGGCCCTCGAACTCCTTCTCGCCGCCGGCGACGACGGCGGAGAAATTGACCTGGGACATCATCTTCCCGGCGACTTCGCAGGCGGCCGACGGCCGTCCCTCCGCAGCCTTGCTGTCGGGCCTCGGAACGGCGGCCATCGTCTCCCCGGTGATCGCACCGACCTCCTCCGCAGAGAGGACGTCCCTGATCTCCCAGCCCCTGGCGAGCGTGATCTCCTTCCTGGCAGCAGGGGCCGCCTCGGCCTTCGCCGGGGCGTTCCCTCCCGCGGGGCTCTCCTTCGGGCCCCCGCAACCCGAAATGAGCATCGCCACGGAAGCGACGAGAACCACAGCCGAAGCACTTCTCCAGGGTTTCGTCGATTCTTCCTCCTGCATGTTTGCAGGCCCGCGGCTCTCTCCTGCGGACTGCGACCACCGGTCATCACAGGTCCAATTGAGCGCGAATTGCACGCACCGCCCGGCTTCGTCAATTCAGGTCGTCTGGATCCGAGACAGGCCCGCAGAGAAGAGGTCGCAGCCCGCCGGGCCGGCTCGATCGGCCTCGGCCCGGCTACGAGCTCCCCCGCCTCCCGAGCCTCGACACGGCGAGGAGCGCCAGCCCGTAGAGGACGAACGCCGCGAAGAGCGAAGCGGGGCGTCCCTGCGGAAGGTCCTGCGCGAAGAGCTTGAGCGCCGTTCCTCCGAGAACACCCCACGCCAGCCAGCCGGCTTCCTCCACGCCTGTCCGGACCCGAAGGGCTGCGAGGCCCACCGCGGCCGCCGCCAGCACCGCCGTCCGCGCCGGGACCGCCGAACCCGCCGGGAGTACCGCCACGAGGGTCTCCACCGCTGCAGCTCCGGCCCCGGCAGCAGCGACCGCGAGAAGGGCCAGGGCCGCGAGGCGTGAACTGGCGCCCGCCGAATCCTCCCCCCGCCACCGCAGCGTCAGGAGCCAGGAGATCGCGGCGACGAGCACCAACGAGGCCGCCGCGGCGCCCGTCCGAGCGGGAGTCGCTCCGTCCGGGCGCGAAAACGCCGAGACGGCGTCCTGGAGGAGTCCGGACGGGAAGCACGCGGCGACGAGATAGATCGCACCGTGCGCCACGAGGGAACGCCGGCCGAACCTCGCTCCGAGGACGCCCGCGGCAAGCCCGAAGAGGGCCCACGCGAACGCGAGCGCGGGTCCGGATGCGAGCAGCCCTCCGCCGGTCAGCGCGAGGACGAGACCGATCGACGAGAAGAAGAGGAAGTTCCTTCCCCCCGCCGCGTCGCGTTCCAGGAATCCGAATGCCGCCGCGTAGGCGGCCGCCGAGAGGACGAGCGCCGCCACGCCGAGTGTGCCCTCTCCCGTCCCGGCTGCATTCGAGAGGCGTACGGCCCCCCCGTACCCGACGAAGAGGACCGCGGCGGTCTGGAAGACCTCGAACACGTTCACGTCCCGTCGCCGTGCCAGTGTTCGCGCCGCGAAGCTCGCCGCGTAGATGACGAAGAGGACGAGGGCCACGAGCACGGAACGGCCGGACGAGAGCCCGGTGTAGGCCTCGGGTGGTCCGCCCGGCCGGCTGCCGAGGTGGACGAGTGTCAGGACCGCGAGGTCCGCTGCGAGTGCGGCTGGCCAGCGAAGGCCGTGCCAGCGCCGGCCGTACGTCGCCCAGAGCGTGGCCGCACCGAACGCGATGAGCAGGAGGCAGAAGAGCTCGATCCGCTTCGTCGCGAGGAGAAGGCCCCACGCGGTCCCGACCGTGCCCAGGGTCACGGCCCACGCGGCGCTCGCCAGGTCGTGGCGCCAGGCGACCGCGAAGACGGCCGCCCCGATTCCGGAGAGGAGCGCGGCCGCCCCGACGGGTGGCAGAGCCTGCATGCGCACCGTCGTCTCCCACAGGAGCGGGAGCGCCACGGCGAGAGACAGGAATGCGTGAAGCGTGGACTCCGCTCGCCGCCCGGACCGGCCGCTCCGCTCGGCCGCCAGAATCCACGCGCCCGCGTAGGCCAGGCCGAGAACGACTCCGACGAGGTGTGGCAGGGTCCCGGCCTCCGTCAACGCCCGGAAGAGGTAGGCCCCGCCGATGCCGAGGAACGCGCGGCCCGCCAGGGCCATCGGCGCAGCGCCCGTGGCCCCCGGGGGAACCGCGGAGGAGCCTTCGGGCACGGCGTCGTCCGCGCCCGCCCCTTCCTGCCCTTCGCCGACCCGCGGGACAGACTCCGTCCCGCGCTCGAGCCCCGCCAGCCGGGCTTCCAGCGCGACGACGGCCGTCGCGAGCGCCGCCACGCGCTCTTCCAGGAGGTCGACGCGGTCCGTCATCGTTCCTCCGTCCCCCCGGCGTCCCCCGTCAGCCGGCTCGCGAATCCGCCTCTGGCGCGTGCCAGGGCGGAAGCAGCTTCACGAGGATCGCGAGGATGCCGAACGGCAGGAGCGTGAGGAGGATCGCCGGGAGAAGCCCCTCTCGGGTCGCGAAGTCCATCTTGTAGGTGGTGTAGCCGAGGAAGCTCTTGGAGAAGAGCTGCCCCCCGATGACGACGTTCCATCGCATCGCGAAGATCCCGACGAGAGTGAGGCCTCCACAGAGCGCGTAGATCGCCTTCCGGGCCCCTTCCGTCAGCTTCACCACCTGGGTGATCGCGAGGAGCGTGATCGGGAGGAGACCGCCGAAGACGATCTGCAGGAGGATCTGCGAGACGAAGAGCTTCGTCTTCACCA
>CAZNSS010000075.1:0-11259 GCA_964575465.1 uncultured Holophagales bacterium
GGGCCCCCGAGCCGAAGCCCAGGACCTACGAGCCGGCGCACGCCGCCCGCCCCGTGGAGAACCGGCCCTCGTCGATCTCCGCTGCGCAGGGCTTCCGCCTCTCCGACGTCTGGGGCGAGCTCTTCGGGCGGCTCCGCGCCTCGGCCTCCCTCGACGAGAGGCTCCAGGAGGTCGCGTCGTACCTCTCCTCCTCGACGCCCGTCCACAGCGCGGCGTTCCTCTCCGTGGCCGAGTCCTCCGCCGGCGAAGCCGTCGCGGCGATCTGGAAGGGGACGCTCCCGCGCCTGACGCGCCGAACGATCGACGAGGTCTTCGCGGCGGGCGGGCCCATCGACGCCTTCGAGTCGGGGATGCGCCTGAGGGTCTACCCGGTCGCCAGGCCCGGCGCCGAGGCCGTTGGCCTCCTCGCCCTGCCGATGGAGCTCGCCGCCGATCCGCTCCTGAACGACCTGGCCCTCGCCCTCGCGTCGGCCATCGGCTTCGTCCACGCCGAGCGCGCCGACGCGCCCTTCGGCGAGCGGAGCTCGGTCCACGCGCCCGCCGCGATCGTCACGGCGCCGCTCGAGGACCCGGCCACGGCCGTCGTCGGCTCGTCCCTCACGATCCAGAACCTCCGTGTCTCGCTCCAGCGGATCGCCTCGGCCCGCGCGCCCGTCCTCATCATCGGCGACGTCGGCACCGGGAAGACGCTCGCCGCCGAGACGCTCCACGCCCTCTCGCCGCGCCGCCCGCGCCCGCTCGCGCGGCGCGCGGCGACCGCCTCGACCGCGGCGGCCCTCGAGGAGGACCTCCTCGGGAGCCCCGGTCCGTCCGACCGCCGCCGCCGCCCGGGCCGACTCTTCGAGGCCGACGGCGGCACCCTCCTCATCGAGGAGGTGAGCGACCTGCCGGCCGCGACGCAGGCGCTCCTCTACCGGCTCCTCGAGGCGCGCGAGGTCGTCGCCCCCGGCGGCCGCTCCGTGCCGCTCGACGTCCGCGTCATCGGCACCTCCTCGCGCCCGCTCACGCGCGCCGTGGAGGAGGGGACGTTCCGCGACGACCTCTACTACCGCCTCTCGGCGCTCACCCTCCGCCTCCCGACGCTTCGCGACCGGAAGGAAGACATCCCGGCCCTCCTCGACGCCTTCGCGGCTCGCCACGGCGGCCCGCCGGCCGCGGGCTTCGACGTCGAGGCGATGAACGCCCTCCTCGACTTCAACTACGCGGGGAACGTCCGCGAGCTGGAGAACGAGGTCCGGCGCCTCGCAGCGCAGCTCGGGACCGGTCCGGTGCGCCTCCCCGACCTCGACGCCAAGTTCGGCGACGAGCACGTCGAGCTGACGCTCGCCGAGAGCGACGACCTCAAGGAGATCGTCGAGAAGGTCGAGCGTCAGGTCATCGAGCGGGTCATGCGCAAGGTGCGCGGCAACCAGTCGCTCGGCGCCCGCCTCCTGAACATCTCGCGCGGCTCCCTCATCGCGAAGATGAAGGAGTACGACATCAAGGACTTCCGGTACCTGAAACGGCAGGACTAGGAGAAAGCCCCTGACGAGGGGCGGGGGTTCGGGGGGGCCGCGCCGCTCAGGCCCCCCGGCGAGCCTTCCGGCGCCGCCCCTTCGCGGGGGCGGCGTTCGGCTTTCCGGGCGCCTCCTCGTCCTCGAAGATCCTGAGGGTGATCGCCCAGAAGACGAACGGCGTGGCGTACTTCCCGATGATGTCGAAGAAGTAGCGTCCGGTCGCGACGACCTCGCGCTGCCAGCGCGGCCACGAGACGGCGCTCCAGGCGCCGAGCTTCGTCGCGTAGAGCGTCTGGACGGTGAACGACATGTGGAGGACCTGGGTCAGGAGGAGCGCGGCAAGGGCCACGGCGGCGCGCGCCGGGAAGGCGGATCCGCGGAGCGCGGGAGGCGTCGCGAGGAGGAGCGCGAGGAGGAGGACGAGGTTCGCCGTGATCGGCGCTGCCGAGAAGGCGGGGATGTCCGACCGGGTGGAGAGGTCCGTCCTCTCCACGACGACGAGCCCCTCGTCGAAGGAGAGCCGCGTCACCTTCGTCCGCTCGGCGAAGCGGATCCACCACTCGGAGGCCCGGGTGACGAGACCTCCCCAGGGGTGGTCGACGACCACGAACCACAGGAGGATCGCCAGCGCCGCCGCGAACGGCAGCCTAACGAGGAGCTTCTTCAGCCGCGGGTCGAGACGGTCTTGCATAGCGGTCGGCCCAGACGAGGAAGAGGGCCACGCCGAAGAGGATGACGATCGCCTGCCAGATGACGACGTGCGAGTCCTCGAAGTGCTTCGGGAAGTAGACCCCGATGTAGAAGAGGCTGACGATCCGGACGGTGTTCAGGAGCTGGATCGCGAAGAAGCCGAGGACGAGCCCCCAGATCTTCCGCTTCCACGGCGCGGGGAACGCGAGCACCCCGGCGAAGAAGATGTAGATCGTCTCGAGGCCGTTGCACCCGGTCCTCACGTTGACGGCGAAGCGCGGGGAGACGATCGCGGTCCCGATCATCGTCGTGTTCTCGCCGAAGAGGCCGGCCACGAAGCCGCCGACCTTCGCGACGCCGGTCGTGAAGGGTTCGACGAAGGCGTCGTTCATCGGCTTCGGCGCGGTCGCGACGAAGAACAGGACGAGGTAGAGGGCGAACTTCAGGAGGAACGCGGCCTCGGGGCGGATGCGCTTCGGGGCCGGGGCATCGGGGTCGCTGGAAGCGGTGCTCATGACGGCGAGGCGCGGAGGATAGCGTACGAGCCCGTAAACTCCCCCCGTGATCGACCTCGAGGCGCGGCGCTTCCGCCGCAACCTCACCGCCGTCCTGACTCTCGTCGGCCTCCTCACGGCCGGGTCGGTCTTCCTGTTCGGCCACCTCCTCTTCAAGACCCTCTCGAAGGACGTCGTCGACGAGGCGCTCCTCTACTCGCGCCAGGACGCCCAGCGGATCGCGCGCGGCCTCGCCGAACGGGCCGCCGGGGACGTCTACACGCTGAAGGTCCGGCAGGAGGACCTCGACGTCTTCGTCGGCTCCGCTCTCTCCGACCGCCGGATCCTCTCCGAGGTGCGGGTCTACGACTCGAAGAACCAGCTCGTCTACGCCTACTCCGGGGTCGTCTCGCGCCCCGAGCGCGCCGGGGTCCGCCCCGAAGGGGGGCAGACCCTCTCGACGGGCCCGATCGAGCCCTCCTCGCGCTCGAGCGAGACGACCGCCCAGATCAGCGACCCGTACGGCATCGAGGTCCCGATCGGCGACTTCGGGACGCTGAGGGTGGGTGTCTCGCAGAAGGAGCTCGAGGCCCGCGTCGAGGTCCTTCGGACCAAGCTCTACAAGAGGATCTCCGCGGCGGCGATCGTCTCCTTCCTCGGGATCCTCGCGGCCTCCTGGGCCGTCATGCTCCTCGTGAGGCGGACCCGGAAGGTCGAGGCCGCCCGGATCGAGGCCGAGCGCCGCGCGGAGCTGGGCGAGGTCGCCACGGGCCTCGCGCACGAGATCCGCAACCCGCTGAACGCCATGAGCCTCAACCTCGAGCTCCTCGAGGAGCAGCTCGAGAAGGGGTCGTCGGCCGTCTCGGCCGCGGAGCTCGCCGCAGCGACCCGCGTCGAGACGGGACGCCTCGCACGGCTCCTCGCCGACTTCCTCTCGTACGCGCGCCCCTCGCCGCTCGTCACCGTCCCGGCGGACCTGAACGAGCCCGCCGCAGAGGCGGTGTCGTTCCTCGGGCCGGAAGCCCGCATGCGCCGCATCGCGCTCGAGTTCCGGCCCCGCGAAGGGGGGGCGCCGGCGCTCCTCGACGCCGCCCGGGTCAAGCAGGTCGTCCTGAATCTCGTCGGGAACGCCCTCGACGCCGTGGAGGCCGAGGGGGCGCTGGCACGGGAGGTGGACGTCGCGGTCGAGGACGGCGGCGCCTTCTGGCTCCTGACCGTCTCGGACCGAGGCCCGGGCCTCGACGCGAAGGGGAACGATGTCTTCCGCGTCTTCGTCTCGACCAAGCCCGCCGGCACCGGCATGGGCCTCCCGATCGCCGAGCGGATCGTGAAGGCGCACGGCGGCGGGCTGACCCTCGCCTCGAGGAAGGGCGAGCCGACCCGCGCCGTCGCGGCCTTCCCGAAGCTCGGGACGGCGGGCTGAGGCGGGAGCCGCGGGCCTCGTCCGGGCGACCGCTCCGCGGAACGTGACGCCGGTCACACCCTCGCGGATCTGGTAAACCATTCCGGACCGTTCGCGTCCGGAAAGGCATCGGCAGGACACTGAGAGGAGCCGCCATGGAGAACGCCGCCTGGAAGGGCCCGCTTCCGCGATCACGCACGACGGCGCCTGGCGCGGGACGCCGTGCCGTGCCGCTCGCCCTCGTCCTCTTCCTCGCGCTTCCCTCGCGGGCCGCCGACGTCCCTCCCGCCCTCGCGGTCGCGACGGTCCCCGCCTCCCGCGGACCGGCGCGCTCGGACGTCGTCCGGTTCCTCGAGCAGGCGACGATGGGGCCGACCGAGCCGCTGATCGCTCACGTGGCGGAGGTCGGCTTCTCGAAGTTCGTCGACGAGCAGCTCGTCGCTCCCTCGTCCGGGTACCCGGACCTCCCGGCGATGCCGGCGAACCAGCAGGTCGGCTGCCCGGACGGGAGCCCGACGACCTGCGCGCGGGACAACTACACGATGTACCCGCTCCAGGTCCGCTTCTTCCAGAACGCCCTGTCGGGGGAGGACCAGCTGCGCCAGCGGGTTGCGCTCGCGCTCCACGAGATCCTCGTCGTCTCCGGCGTGGCCATCCGCCAGCCGAGCTCGGTCGGCCCCTACCTGAACGTGCTCCAGGGGGACGCCTTCGGGAACTACCGGACGCTGATCAACGACCTGACCCTCAGCCCGGCGATGGGCGACTACCTCGACATGGTGAACAACCCCGCCGCCGTGCCGCCGGCGAACATCCCGCCGAACGAGAACTACGCCCGCGAGCTCCTCCAGCTCTTCTCGGTCGGCGTCGACCTCCTGAACGAGGACGGGACGCCGCAGCGGGACGCGGCGGGGGAGCCGCTCCCCGCCTACGACCAGGAGACCATCGAGGAGTTCGGCCGCGTCTTCACGGGCTGGACGTACGCGACCGCGGCCGGCGCGACGCCGAGGAAGACGAACCCGGCGAACTACAAGGCCCCGATGTGGCTCTACCGCGACGCCAAGGGGCTCGACGCGACGCACGACAAGGGGTCGAAGGCGATCCTCGCGTACCGGGGCGCGCCGCACCCCGTCCTCGCGGCGAACCAGGACGGCGCCGTCGACCTCGAGCAGGCGCTCGACGACGTCTTCTACCACCCGAACGTCGGGCCGTTCCTCGGGCGGCAGCTCATCCAGCACCTCGTCACGTCGAACCCGAGCCCGGCCTACGTGGCGCGGGTGGCGCGCGTCTTCGCGGACGACGGCCGGGGCGTCCGCGGGAACCTCGCGGCGGTCGTGAGGGCGATCCTCCTCGACGCCGAGGCCCGCGGCCCCGAGAAGAGCGACCCCCGGTACGGGCGCCTCCGGGAGCCCGTCCTCTTCGTCACGAACCTCTGCCGGGCCCTCGGCGCGACGAGCGACGGCGTCCTCGCCGCGCAGGCGACCGGGATGGGGCAGAACCTCTTCAACCCGGCGTCCGTCTTCAGCTACTTCCCCCCCGACTACGAGGCCCGGGAGGGCCTGCTCGGCCCGGAGTTCGGGATCGAGTCGTCCACGACGACGATCGCGCGTGTCAACGTCGTGTCGTCGCTCGTCTGGAACGGTATCGGGAGGAACACCGCGACCGGCGGGACGACGGTCGACCTCTCGAAGTGGAATTCCCTCGCGGCCGACCCGGCGACGCTCGTCTCGGCGGTCGACCGCCTCCTCCTCCACGGGACGATGACGGGCGAGGCGGCGCGCGAGGTCGTCTCGGCCGTCGCGGCGGTCCCCGCCTCGAACGCGCTCGGGAGGGTGAAGACCGCGGTATCCCTCGTCGCGAGCTCGCCGGCGTACCAGGTCGTGCGGTAGGGAAGGGTGAACCGATGAAGACGCGCCGGCAGTTCCTCTCCGACCTCGGCTGCGGTCTCGGGACCGCCGCCTTCCTCTCGACGTTCGATCGCTTCTCGCGCCTCGAGGCCGCCGCCGCGGCGCCCGGCGACTACCGGGCACTCGTGTGCGTCTTCCTCTTCGGCGGGAACGACGGGAACAACCTCGTCATCCCCTACGACGACTACGCCAGCTACCAGAAGGGCCGCGCCTCGTCGCTGAACGTCCCGAAGGACTCGCTCCTGAAGGTGACGGCCGCGAGCCAGAAGGCCGCCTTCGGCCTGCACCCCGCGCTCGCCGAGATCCACCCGCTCTACGACAAGGGGAAGCTCGCCGTCCTCGCGAACGTCGGCCCGCTCGCCGCGCCGATCACGCGCGCCGGGTACGCCTCCGGGGCGGCGCGCCCCGAGAACCTCTTCTCGCACAACGACCAGCAGGGGCTCTGGCAGTCCTCCGCGGCGGCGAAGGCCGACGCCTGGTCGCGGACGGGGTGGGGCGGCCGGACGGCCGACGCGATCGCCGCGCTCGACCCTGCCGATTTCCCCGCGGTCGTCTCGACCTCGGGACCGGCCCTGTTCGGGAACGGGGCGGCATCGATGCCCCTCGTCCCCGGGTCCGGCCTTTCGGGCTTCGGGACCGATGCCGCCTCGAAGGCCCGCTACGCGGCGCTCCGGAACCTCCTCTCCGGCCCGACGGGCTCCCTCCTCGCCGACGAGGCGGGGGCGATCACCTCCGACGGGATCGACGACCTCGACACGCTCAACGCGGCCCTCGCGAAGGCACCCACCCTCGCGACGACGTTCCCGACGACGACCCTCGGCCGGCAGCTCCAGCAGATCGCGGCGATCCTCTCCGTGAGGACCACGCTGAAACGGGGCCGGCAGGTCTTCTTCGCCTCCCTCGGCGGCTTCGACACCCACACCAACCAGCTGGCGACGCAGCAGACGCTCTTTGCGCAGGTGAGCCAGGCGCTCGCGGCGTTCCACTCTTCGACCGTCGAGCTCGGCGTCGAGGAGGCGGTGACGTCCTTCACGCTCTCCGACTTCGGCCGCACCTTCCAGCCGAACTCCGGGGGAGGCTCCGACCACGCGTGGGGCAGCCACCACCTCGTCCTCGGCGGCGCCGTCCGCGGCGGAGACTTCTACGGGACGTTTCCGACGCTCGCGCTCGGCGGGCCGGACGACTCCGCCGCCGAGGGGCGCTGGATCCCGACGACCTCGGTCGACCAGTACGGCGCGACGCTCGCGAAGTGGTTCGGCGTCCCCGCGTCGTCGCTCGCGTCCGTCTTCCCGAACCTCGGCCGCTTCGCGCCGGCCGACCTCGGATTCCTCCCGTAGCCGCGGCACCTCGCCGGAGGCAGCCGCGCCCGCCGGCCGCGAGGCCGGCGGGCGCACCGGAGGACCGCCCGGGGAAGCTGCCCGGGGGAGGCCACCCTGCCCTCATTTTCCGACATCCGGCGGCGGCGCGGTCCACGTTTCCGCGACCCGGGTGGCCGGCGAGCCCGTCCACCGCCAGGTCCGGTTCATCCGGACGTGACCGTGCGAGGGCGGGGCCGCCAGAAACGTCGACGGGAGGTCGCCCCGAAGCCTTCCGGCCCCCTCCTCGACACTCCCCCGTCGGGATGGCAGCATCCGGGGTTTTCCGGGCCTCCCGCCCGGGTATCCCGGCCAAGGACGGAACCGTTGAAGAAGCTCGTCGACCTCCTCGCCTCCCTGAAGCTCGCCGTGGTGCTCCTCGTCCTCCTGCTCATCGGCCTCTCGGCCGGGACGATCCTCGAGTCGCGCACCGACGCGGAGACGGCCGGGCGGATCGTCTACTACTCGTGGTGGTTCCTCGGCCTGCAGGGGCTCTTCGCGGCCAACGTCGCCAGCTCGATCGCCAGCCACTTCCCGTGGGGGAAGAAGCGGATCGGGTTCGTCCTGACGCACGCCTCGCTCCTGCTGATCTTTGCCGGCGCGGCGCTCACCTATTTCGGAAAGGTGGAGGGACAGCTCGGCCTCTGGGAAGGGGAGAGCGGCAACGTCGCCGTGGAGAACGACAAGACGGGAAAGGTCGTCTCACGGCACGAGCTTCCCTTCTCCGTGAAGCTCGACGACTTCGTCCTCGAGACCTACCAGGGGACCATGCGTCCTTCGGGCTTCGCGAGCCGGGTCGTCGTCACCGACCTCGACACCGGGAAGAGCTTCCCGGCGCGGATCTGGATGAACACCCCCCTCCACCACCGCGGGTGGTCGCTCTTCCAGTCGAGCTACCAGCAGCAGGGGGGGCGCGAGGCGACGGTGCTCTCCGTATCGAAGGACCCGGGCCAGCTCGTCGTCTTCGCGGGCTACGCGACGCTCGTCCTCGGGATGATCGTCGTCCTGCTGACGCGCGTGGGGCAGGCCCGCGAGCGCGAGCGGGAACGCGAGGCGTTCGAGGCGAAGGTTTCCCGGGGCGGAATGTCGCTCCCGACGATGGGGCGCGCCCTCCTCGTCGCCCTCGCGCTCGTGCCGCTCGCCCCGCCGGCCCGCGCCGGGTCGCCCGCGGACGTCGAGGCCCTCAAGCGGCTCCCCGTCCAGCACGACGGGCGGGTCATGCCGCTCGACACGCTCGCCCGCGAGACGGTCTGGAACGTGACGGGCTCCCACTCCTGGAAGGGGGAAGACCCTGCGGCGACCTTCACGGAATGGCTCCTCGACCCGAAGGGCGCGGCCACGGCTCCCGTCGTGAAGGTGGGGAGCAAGGGGCTCGCCGCCGCGGCGGGCCTCGACCCGTCCGCGAAGCACGTCTCGTTCGAGCAGCTCGTCTCGAACCCGAAGGTCATGCAGCTGATCCAGGCAGCGGGCGCCGCCGCGCAGCGGGACGAGCCGCGCGTCGGGGTCCTGAAGGACGCCGAGAAGCTCGAGCACCGCCTCTCCACTCTCTACGCCGTCCTCCAGCGCGGGGTCGTCCACCCGATCCCCGCGCCGGGAGACCCGAAGGCCCGCTGGAACCCGCCGCTCGAGGTCTCGCGCGAGGCGCTTCGCGCCCTCGCGAACGGACCCCGCCTGCCGGGCTGGCCGACGGCGAAGAAGATCGACGGCGAGGTCCTCTACAACCGGGTCAACCCGTCGCGCATCTCCTGGACCGTCCTCCTCGCCTCGCTCGTCGTCGCCATTGCGGCGTGGGGGAGGTCGAACCGCCTCCTCGACGGTGTCTCGTTCGCCCTCCTCGTCGCCGGGTTCGGGGCGATGACGTGGGGCATCGGGATGCGCTGGGCCGCGGGGGAGCGGATCCCGGCGGCGAACATGTACGAGTCGCTCCTCTTCCTCGCCTGGGGCGTCGGCCTCTTCGCGATCGTCGCCTACGCGCTGATGCGGAACCGGGTCGTCGTCCTGAACGCCGCCGCGATGTCGGCGCTCACGATGGCCCTCACCGACCTCCTCCCCATGGACCGCTTCATCCACCCGATCGCGCCGGTCCTCGCGGGAACGCCGTGGCTCGCGATCCACGTCCCGATCATCATGGTCGGCTACGCGGTCCTCGGGCTCGGCCTCGTCGTCGCGCACATGCAGGTCGCGTTCGCGGCGTTCGGGCGCGGAAAGGGCGCGCTCGTCGAGAAGCTCTACGAGCTCCTCTACTGGTACATGTTCGTCGGGTCGATCTTCCTCCTCGCCGGGATCCTGACCGGCTCCGTCTGGGCCGCCTCGTCGTGGGGGCGCTACTGGGGCTGGGACCCGAAGGAGGTCTGGTCGCTCGTCGCGTTCCTCGCCTACATGGCGATCCTCCACCTGAAGGTCGACAAGGTGATCGGGACGTTCGGCGTGGCCGTCGTCAGCATCCTCGCGTTCCAGACGATCCTGATGACCTACCTCGGCGTGAACTTCGTCCTGAACGCCGGCATGCACTCGTACGGGATGGGCGACTCGCCCGTCGTGAAGTGGATGGTCCTCGTCGCGCTCGTCGAGCTCGTCTTCCTCGTCGTTGCCGGCGTCTCGTGGCGCGACCGGAAGAGGTTCGTCGCGGCCTGACGAAGCCGGAAGGAACGCCGCGGCCCGCGGGGACGCGGGCCGCGGCGCCTTCGGACGCGGGGCAGCGTGCCCCGGTCAGCCCTTCTTCCTCTTCAGGTGGAAGACCATCTGCGCCTCCTCGGGCTTACCGCCCTTCCACCCGATCCAGGTCTCGCGCATCTCGTCCGGGCCGAGGAGCTCGATCTTCACGGCGTGGATGTGGACGTCCTTCGCGGGGTCGACGTTCGTGCCGCCGTCGAACTCCATCGCGATGACGTTCCCCGGCACGGCCTTCGTCCTCAGGCGCGGCTGGTTCTGCGCCGCGCAGTAGTGGGTCATGACGAGGTCGTTCCCGTCCCGGTGGTAGACGGAGACCATCTCGTGCGGCGTGCCGGGGCCGAGCGTCGAGACGACCGCCGACCCGGCGCCGGTCACCCGGTAGCTCTCGACGACGTGCCCCGCCGGCCCCATCTTCGGCTCCACCTCGACCCAGTCGCCCGCGAGGGTCTTCAGCTTCTCGAGGGCCGCGGCGCCCGAGCCGGCAGGGGCGGGCGCGGGCGTCGGGAGGGTCTCGGCCTTCTTCGGCTCCTCGGCGCCGAGGAGGGCCGGGGACGCGGCGAGGAGGACGGCGGCCAGGGAACGGCGGACCGAGGCGGCGCAGGACTTCATGCGGACCTCCTGGGGGTGCGATGTGGATCGTACGTCCGCCGGCCCGGGCGGGTTTCCTCGCTGGACGCCGGCCCCCGTCCTCCTTATCCTCGCCTGTTGGGCCGCCCCCGACCGGGGTCCGCCCGAACCCGCCCCCGGCGCCCGCGTCTCCGCGGAGGCCGCGGCGGGGACGAGGAGCCGCATGTCGGACTACAGGATCCAGGAACACCCGATCCTCGCGATTCCGGGCGAGGCGGCGGTGCCGTTCACGTGGCGAGGCGAAAGCTACAGGGCGCGGAAGGGGGAGACGATCGCGTCGGCCCTCTTCGCGAACGGCGTCCGGACCTTCGGCCACCACCACAAGGACGGCTCGCCGCAGGGGATCTTCTGCGCGAACGGTCAGTGCGCGCAGTGTTCGGTCGTCGCGAACGGGCTTTCCGTGAAGTCGTGCATGGTCCCGGTCACGGAAGGGATGCGCGTCCAGCCGCTCGACGGCAAGGCCGAGCTCCTCGACGCCTCGGGCGACCTCCGCTTCCACGACGTCGAGACGGTCGAGACGGAGTGCCTCGTCCTCGGCGGCGGCCCCGCGGGCCTCGCCGCGGCGATCGAGCTCGGCAGGGCGGGCGTCAACGTCGTCCTCGTCGACGACAAGGCCTC
>CAZNSS010000076.1:0-11249 GCA_964575465.1 uncultured Holophagales bacterium
TCACGCAGATGACCGCGGTGACGAACGCGATCTCCGGCGTCATGGTCTTCATCGCCGCCATCGCTCTCCTCGTCGGCGGCGTCGGGGTCATGAACATCATGCTCGTCTCCGTCACCGAGCGGACCAAGGAGATCGGCCTCCGCAAGTCCGTCGGCGCCCTGAGGCAGGACATCACCCTCCAGTTCCTGACCGAGGCGATGACCCTCACCGGACTCGGCGGGGCGATCGGCGTCGGCCTCGGTCTCCTGACTGCGCTCGTCGTCGGCGCCGTCTCGCCCCTCAAGACCGCCACGCCCCTCTGGAGCGTCGTGCTCGGCCTCGGCGTCAGCCTCTCCATCGGCCTCTTCTTCGGCCTCTACCCCGCCCTCAAGGCCGCCCGCCTCGACCCGATCGAAGCCCTGCGCTGGGAGTAGGGACCCCCGGCTTCAAGCCAGCGCGAGCGAGAGGCCGATCGCGACCGCCAGGAGCGCGAACGACACCGCGAGGAAGAGCCTCCAGAACGGGCCGTGGTGGGTGCGGCCCCTGAGGTAGAGGTCGGCGCCGATCAGGTTCGCGAGCGAGGCGATGGGCGTCCCGCAGCCTCCGGCGTTCACGCCGTAGAGGAGCGCGGTGAAGAGAGAGCCGCCCCCCGCCCGGGCGGCCGCCGGCGCGAGGAGGATCGCCGCCGGGACGTTCGAGACGAGCTGCGAGAGGAGCGCTCCCGAGACGACGAAGCCCGCCGGCGTCGCGCCGAGCAGCGCGACCGGGTCGAGGACCCCGAAGACCGCCGAGCGGCGGAGCCCTTCGACGCCGACGAAGAGAGCCGAGAAGACGCCGATGAGGGTGAAGTCGGTCTTCAGGAGGCCCCTCCCGAGGAGCGCGGCCGCCGGCACGGCGGCGACGAGCGGGACGAGGCGCGGAATGGCCTGCGAGATCGCGAGGAGCTGCAGCGAGAGGAGGAAGAGGCCCGCCGTGGCGAGGCGCGGCTCGACGGGGCGGTCCGCCTCGGGCGGCGCCGGGAGGGGCCGGCGAGGGATGAGGATCGGGACGAGCGCCAGCGTGGCGACCGCCATGCCCGCGACCCACGGGAGCTGCGCGGCGAAGAAGGAGACGGTGGTGAAGCCGCCGTGCGAGAAGAGAAGGAGGTTCTGCGGGTTTCCCGTCGGGGTCAGGCAGCCGAGGAGGTTCGCCGCCTGGATCTCGAGGACGACGACCCGCATCGGGTCGAACTCGGGCGTCACCTTCTCGAAGGCGAGAGTGAAGGGGACGACGAGAAGGAGCGCGACGTCGTTCGTCACCATCGCCGAGACGGCCCCCGTCGTGAGGATCGCGAGGGCGGCGAGCGTCCGCTCGGACCTGACGCGCGAGAGGACCTTCCCGACGACCGCCTCGACGATCCCCGAGCGCTTCAGGCACTCGACCGCGAGGATCAGGACGAGGAAGAGCGAGAGGAGGTGGAGGTCGAGGAGCGCCCGGATCTCGGAAGGGGAGACGAGCCGGAACAGGAGCGCGAAGAAGGCCAGCGCGAGCGAGACCGGGAGCACCCGCGCATGATACCGAGGGATGGGGTCTGGTCTGCGTTCTACACTCTACGCACCGGGCGGCGGGGCCGCCCGGTGCGCGAGGACCCGTCGGCTCAGAGGTTCGCGAAGCGGTCCGTCGCGGCGACGAGCGCCCGGCTGTTCGGCGGCTCGAACGCGCTGTGGCCCGAGTCGGGCGTGACGACGAAGTCGGCCTCGGGCCACGCCCGGTGGAGCGCCCAGGCGCTGAAGATCGGGCAGACGACGTCGTAGCGCCCCTGGACGATGACCCCCGGGATGTGCCGGATCCGGCCCACGTCGCGCAGGAGCTGGTCGTCGACCTCGAAGAAGCCGCGGTTCTGGAAGTAGTGGGCCTCGATCCGCGCGAAGGCGAGGGCGAACTCGTCCTCCTCGTAGTGGCCCGTGAAGGCCGCGTCGGGGAGCAGCTTCGACGTCGCCCCCTCCCAGCCGCTCCAGATCTTCGCCGCAGCGAGCCGGACGGCGGGGTCGTCGCTCGTCAGGCGGCGGTGGTAGGCCGCGACCATGTCGCCGCGCTCGGCCTCGGGGATGTGCGCGAGGTAGGGCTCCCAGGCGTCGGGGAAGAGGATCGAGGCCCCCTCCTGGTAGAACCACTCGATCTCCTTCCGGCGGAGGAGAAAGATCCCGCGCAGGACGAGCTCGGTGACGCGGTCGGGGTGCTTCTCGGCGTAGGCGAGGGCGAGCGTCGAGCCCCACGAGCCGCCGAAGACCTGCCACTTCGCGATTCCGAGGTGCTCGCGGATCTTTTCCGTGTCGTCCACGAGGTCCCAGGTCGTGTTCGCCTCGAGGCTCGCGTGCGGCGTGCTCTTCCCGCTGCCACGCTGGTCGAAGAGGACGATCCGGTATTTCTCGGGGTGGAAGAAACGCCGCATCTTCCCGTCGGTCCCTCCGCCGGGGCCGCCGTGCAGGAAGACGACGGGCTTTCCGGCGGGGTTCCCGCACTCCTCGAAGTGGAGCTCGTGGACGTCGGAGACGCGAAGGCGGCCGGTGCGATACGGCTCGATCTCGGGGTAGAGCCAGCTGATCGGGTCCTTGACGGGGTGGGCCATGCGAACCTCCGGGCTCATCCTGACAGAGGACGGCCGCGCCGTCGCGCGCTGCCCGCGGCGCCTCCCGTCCGGTTTCCATAATGGAAAATCAAGACCTGACCCCTCTACAAGTTCTCCTCGAAGAAGGAGACGAGGCGCTGGTGGACGGCGTGGCGGGTCGCGCGGTCGCGGGGGCCGTGCTTCATGCCGGCGAAGGGGACGAAGGCGTATTCCTTGCGCGCCTTGTTGAGGGCGTCGGCGAAGGCGATCGACTGCTGCATGTGGACGTTGTCGTCCGCCGTGCCGTGGACGACGAGGAGCTTCGGGCCGAGCTCGGCCGCGTGGGTCAGCGGGGCCGTCGCCTCGTAGCCCTCCGGGTTCTCCGTCGGGAGCTTCATGTAGCGCTCGGTGTAGATCGAGTCGTAGTACTTCCAGTGCGTCACCGGCGCCCCGGCGAAGGCGGCACGGAAGACCCCGGGCGCGCGCGTCGCGGCGGTGAGCGTCATGTAGCCGCCGTAGGACCAGCCGTGGATCCCGAGGCGGGCCGGGTCGACGAAGGGGAGCTTCTTCAGCTCGGCGATCCCCTCGAGCTGGTCCTTCAGCTCGACCTCTCCGAGCCGCTTCAGGATCGCCGACTCGAAGGCGAGGCCGCGCCCGCCGGAGCCGCGGTTGTCGACGGCCCAGACCAGGTAACCCTTCGACGCGAGGACGTGGTCGAGAAGGGACGTTCCCCCCCAGCGCTCCTGGACGAGCTGCGCGTGCGGGCCGCCGTAGACGTAGACGACGACGGGGTACTTCTTCGACGGGTCGAAGTCGGCCGGCTTCACGAGCCTCGTGTAGAAGAGCGTCCCGTCGGACCCCCTGAAGGAGCCCATCTCCGTCGTCGCGAGGGCGTACTCGTCCAGGGACGTCTTCGGTACGAAGACGCTCCGGATCAGCGTCCCGTCCTGCCGCCTCAGGACGACGCGCGGGGGCGTATCGACGTTCGACCAGGTGTCGAGGACGAATCGCCCGCCCGGGGAGGCGACTGCCTGGTGCGTCCCCTTGTCGAACGTGAGCTGGGCGGGGCCGGAGCCGTCGAGGCCGACGCGGTAGAGGTGCCGCTCGCGGGGGTCCTTCGCGGTGGACGTGAAGAAGACCGCACCCGACCCGGCGTCGAGCTTCGGGTCGCCCTCGATCGCCCACTCCCCCGTCGTGACGGGGCCGACGAGCGTTCCGTCCATCCTGTAGCGCCAGAGGTGCAGGAACCCGCTCCGCTCCGAGAGCCAGAGGAAGCCGGAGCCGTCGGGGAGAAAGAGCGGGGGCTGGTGCGAGTTGATCCACGAGGCGGAGGTCTCCGTCAGGAGGCTCCTCGGGGCGCCGTCCCCCGACCGCGGGAGGAGGAAGGCCTCGATCCGGGTCTGAGTCCGGTTCATTTTCGTGAAGGCGACGGCGGAGGAGTCGGGCGTGAAGGCGAGGTCCGGGCCGAGGAGGACGTCGTTCCCGTCGAAGTCGAGCCTTCGCGAGGTCGTCGTCCCGTCGACGTTCCCCCAGGCGACGACCCTCACCGACGGAGACGCGTTCGGGTCCCCGGGCTTCGGGTAGCGCTGCGGCAGGACCTTCCCGTTCGTCGGGAGGAAGTCGACGAGCGGGTACTCCGGGACCTTCGAGACGTCGAGGCGCAGGAAGGCGATCGCGGAGGAGTCGGGTGCCCACTCGTAGGCCCGGCCGTCGCCGCGGCCGGCGAGCTCCTCCTCGTAGACCCAGTCGAGCCGGCCGTTCAGGACCGTGGGGCACCCGTCCGCCGTCAGGCGCGTCGCCTTGCCCGTGGCCACCTCGACGTACCAGAGGTCGTTCCCCTTGACGAAGGCGACCTTCGCGCCGTCGGGGGAGAAGCGGGGCAGCTCCTCCTCGGCCTCGTCGTCCGTGAGCCGCCGGGCCGCCTTTGCGCCGGGCTCGTAGTGCCACAGGTCCTTCTCGGCGGCGACGAGGAGCGCCGTCCCGGCTTCGTTCCACGTCGCGCCGTCCACGGGCAAGGTCCGGGGCTTTCCGTCGTTCCCGCTCCCCTCGACGGGGATCGCCTCGAGGAGCCTTCTCGCTTTCCCCGTCACGGCGTCCTCTTCCCAGAGGACGGCCCTCGCCTCAGGTCCGGAACCCGCCTTCTTCAGGTAGGTGAAGCGCTCCGCGTCTCGCCACCGAAGGGCCGTCGGCGCAGGCTCCACGAGGGGCTCGGCGGCGTAGACGCGCTCGAGGGTGAGCGGCTTCTTCGGGCCGGCGTCGGCCGGCAGGGCGACCCGGGAAGGGGCGAGGAGGATGACGGCGGCGGCGAGGCGGATCGGCAGGGCGGAGCGCATCGGGCGGGACGATAGCCGAAAAGGAAACGCCCCCCGGAAACCGGGGGGCGCCAGGGCGGGCCGGATTGCTACTTCACCAGTTCGATCTCGCTCAGCTTCCAGGTCTTGTCGAACCAGGGCTCGAGCGGGCCGTACAGCCGGAACAGCATGTTCCACCCCTTGCCGGGGATGGTCTGGATCCAGTTCTTCTCCATGCCGGAAGGGGACCTGGGCCCGAAGTAGACGTCCACCGAACCATCCTTGTTGACGGCCAGGCCCTTGTCCAGGCTGCTCACCTGCGGGAAGTCCTGGTCGGTCTGGAGCATGGAACGGGTCTGGTTGTCGTACACGATCGCGGACCAGAAGTCCTTTGCCGGAGCGTTGGGCAGCACGTGCAGCCGATAGGTCCTGCCGCCGTCCAGCGGATTGCCCTGGGAATCCAGGAGTCCGACGGCGTACTGGGAGCCCTGGCCCACCATCTTGGCTTCCATGGCGGGCGTGACTCCCGTGGCATAGAAGTAGAAGAAGGCGGCCGCGTCCAGGTAGGCCACGCCGGGCTGCTTCTCGAACCTGTAGCCGCCCAGCCACTGTCGCCAGGTGCTGTCGGGATAGTAGAAGGCCTCGGGGATGCGGCTCCTGTAGGTGAGGGTGCGCGCGGTCGCGTCGCCGACCGCGGCGGCCTCGGTCAGGATCGCCTTCATGCGGGCGTCGGGCGCGAAAGGCCTGCCCTTCTCGATGCCGATCGAGGCGAAGAAACCCAGGGTGATCGGATCGAGCGACGCGACGGGTTCGTTCTGGACCACGGTGTCGAGAAGCTCCCAGAAACGGTAGTCCCCGGGCGCCACCGTGGAGAAAGCCCGGTCGGACACGTTGACGAACGTGTTGGGCGGCGGATTGCCGGCCTGCGACAGGGGGTAGATGCGCGTGTTCCTGTGCAGGCTCTCGATCGCGGGCTTGATGTCCCCCTTCACCGGCATGTTGCGCCAGACGAGGATGGACTCGAACGTGGGGACCCGCACCGACATGTACCCGGCGGGTACCTCGCCCTTGTACCCGGGCGGGAGCAGCAGGTACTTGCCGCCCCTGCCCTTGTCCGGGCCGACGATGCCGATGTCGGTGACGTACCGGAACCAGAAGTCGTCGATCATGCCCAGCGTCATGGGGGGCACTTCGACCACGAGCGGGCCGTCGTGCAGGTCGATCCAGATCCAGGTGTAGGGCGTGGTCGCGTTCGCCGTGAGGAAGATCGAACGCGCGTTCATGTTCGCTTCGAACGTCGGGATGGTGACGTTCGCGGGGCCGACCCCCAGCAGACCCTCGCGCAGCCCGGCCATGTTCACCGGCGCCAGCGCCAGCAGGTAGGCCTGGACCGCGCGCTGGAAGTCGAGGTTGTCGTAGACCTTCTCGACCGTCGGCTTGTCCGGGAATCCGTCGAAGAAGCTCAGCGTGCCCAGCCGCGTCTGCACCTTGTCCGGCGAGGCGATCCCGGCCGGGATGTCGGTCGTCATCTTCGGTCTTGGCGGGGTCGCCGCCACGGCCATGCTCGCAGCCAGCCCGCAGGCCAGAAGGGCCGTCCGTCGAATCTTCACTTCTGCCTCCCTTCGGTTTCGAATGCAGGCAATCCTCTCACTCGACGTTCTCGGGCCCGGCGCTACTTCGCCGCCGCCATCGGCTGCATCGTGAAGGGGTCCCGGAGCGGGACGTCCGTCGACTTCCCGCCGGTCAGCTCGGCGAACTTCACCGGGTGCTTCGGGTCGGGGTTCAGGAGGTCGTCCTTCTTTCCGACGACGAGGACCGAGACCTTGTCGGTCGCGAGGAGGCGCTGGGCGACGCGCTTCACGTCGGCCTTCGTGACCTTCTCGATCCTGGCGGCGTAGCCGCGCCAGTACTCGGGGTCCTGGGCGTACCGGCCGGTGAACTCCTCGTCGAGGAAGACCCCCATCGTCTGGCCCTTCGTCGTGAAGTTCCGCGAGAGGGTGTCGACGAACGAGCTCTTCGAGGTCTGGAGCTCCTCGTCGGTCACGTCGACCTCGCGGATCCTCTTCATCTCCTCGAGGACGATCTGGGTGGCGTAGGCGCAGGTGCGCACCTTCGACTGGAACGACGCGCGGAACGTGCCGGGGAACCAGATGCCGCCGGGGAGCGCGGAGCCGGCCGAGTAGGCGAGCCCCTCGTCGGAACGGACCCGGTTCGTGATCCGGCTCGTGAAGCCGCCGCCTCCGAGGACGTCGTTCATGACGAGGGCGGCGAAGTAGTCGGGGTCGGTCCGCGGGAGCCCGGGGAGCATGACGGAGACGCGCCCCTGGTTGACGTCCTTGTCGACGATGTAGAGGCCGGGAGCCATGGAGTGCGCCGGCTTCGGGACGGGCGGCGCCGCCTCGCCCTTGTACGGCCACTTCGCGAAGAGGGCGTCCAGCTTCGCGATCATCTGCGCGCGGGAGACGCCCTTGCCGAAGTCGCCCGAGGCGGCGACGACGACGTTCTTCGGGTCGACCCACCTCCGGTGGAACGCGACGAGGTCGTCGCGGGTGATCCCGTCGAGGGAGGCCCTGGTGGTGTAGAGGTTCGAGTAGTAGCCGTTGCCGAAGGCGAGGAAGCCGCGCTCCCGCTGCTCGATGTCGGCCGTGTCGTCGTTGCGCGACTTCATGTCGGTCAGGAGCTGGTCCTTGCGGAGCTTCAGCTTGTCGTCCTGGAAGCGGGGCGCGGTGAGGACCTCGCGGAGGATCGCCAGCCCCTCGTCGAGGTCCTTCGCGAGGAGGTTCAGCGTGACGCTGCCGCGGTCGGTCCCGTAGCTCGAGTTGAGCTGCGCCGCGAGGAACGCGAGCCTCTCCTCGAGCTGCTCGGCCGTCTTCGAGGCGGTGCCGCCGCGGGCGAGCAGGTACCCGGCGAGCTCGGCGAGGCCTTCCTTGCCGGCGGGGCTGAGGTAGGTGCCGCCGCGAAGGGTCACCGTGATCGAGACGAGCGGGAGCTCGCGGTCCTCGGCGACGAAGGCGACCGGTCCGGACTTGAGGACCGTCCGGTACTCCTTCGCCGACGGGGGCTGGTAGGCGAACTTCGGGTAGGTGAGCTTGTCGGGGTGGGGCGGGACGCCCTGGGCCGCCGGGGCGAGGAGGAGGGCGCCGAGGAGGGCAATGGCGGCGGTCCGCACGAGGGTCTTCATCGTCTTCACCTTCCGCTCCTCACTTCTTCCCGCTCGTCTCGAGCTCGGCGAGGCGCGCCTTCGCCCTCGCCACGAGGAGGTCGAAGCCCTTCTTCATCTCGGGCGGAACCTGGGAGGACTGTGCCTCCATCTTCTCGATGCTCCCCTTCAGCTTCGCCGCGTCCGTCTCCGCGGCGAGCCGCTGGAGCGACTGCTTGATCATCGGACGGATCTGCTCCGGGACCTCCGCGAGGGCGGCGTCGTCGGCCGAGGGGGCCGCGCCCGCCTTGCGCGAGACGAGGGCCGTCGCCTGGTTCTCCTTCACGAGGTAGGTCCGCGCGACGCGCTGGACGTCGGCCGCGGTGACCGCCTCCAGCTTCTTCGGCCCGGAGTTGAGCTCGCTCCAGTCGCCGTAGGCCTCGGCGACGAGGAGCTGCACGAGGATCGGGAAGTTCGAGGAGAGGCGGCGGAAGGAGTTCGCCGCGATGTTGTTCTTCACCTTCTGGAGCTCGTCCGCGGGGACGGGCTCCTTCTTCAGCCGGTCGATCTCGGCGAGGGCCGCAGCCGCCACCTCGGCGGGCGTCTTCCCCTCCTTCGCCTCGGCGCCGACGACGAACGAGCCGGCGTACTTCGCCGGTCCGACGAAGGGGTTGTGCGAGGCCGTGGCCTGCGTCGCGACGGCGTCGGCCGGGAGGACCATCGACTTGTAGAGACGCCCCGTCCGGCCGTTCAGGAGCTCGGCGAGGACGGCGAGGGCGTAGGAGTCCTTGTGCTGGAAGGGGACCGTGTGCCAGCGGATCTCGGCCGTCGGGTTCGTGTCGGCCTCTCCCGCGAAGAGGAGGTCGTACTCCCACTTCGTCGGGAGGGTGATGACCTCCGGGGGGGCGACCCTGCCGCGCGGGATCCGCCCGAAGTACTCGTTCGCCAGCTTCAGCGCCTCGGCCTCGTCGAAGTCGCCGACGAGGACCGCCGTCAGGTTGTTCGGGGCGTAGTACGTCGCGAAGTAGTCGTCGGCCTGCGCCTTCGTGATGTTCGCGACGTCCGAGGCGTAGCCGATGACCGGCCAGGTGTACGGGGTCGAGTGCCAGAAGACCGAGTCGAAGGCCTCGTCGAGCTTCCCGGTCGGGGTCGACTCGACGCGCAGGCGGCGCTCCTCGTAGACGACGTCGCGCTCGGCGTAGAACTCGCGGAAGACGGGGTCCCTGAGCCGGTCGGACTCCATCCAGAACCAGAGCTCGAGCTTGTTCTTCGGGACGGTGATGAAGTAGCACGTCATGTCGTTCGACGTGAAGGCGTTCATCCCCGAGGCGCCGTTCTTCGTGTAGACGCGGTCGAACTCGTTCTTGACGAGGAGGTCGCGCTGCTCCTTGACGAGCGCGTCGAACTGCACCTCGAGCTCCTTGTAGCGGGCGGTCTTGCTCTCGGGCTTCGTGATGTCTTCGACCTCGCCGCGGCGCCACGCCGCGCGCATCTTCGACTCCTCGGCCCGCATCTCGTCGCGCAGCTTCTCCTGCGCGGCGATGATCTCGAGGTCCCGCTTCGGGTCCTTCGACCCGATCGTCGTCGTCCCCTTGAACATCATGTGCTCGAAGAGGTGGCTGATGCCGGTGATGCCGACGCGCTCGTTGGCGCTGCCGACCTTCGCGACCCAGCCGGCCGAGACGGACGGCTCGTCGGGGCGGTGGACGAGGAGGAGCTTCAGCCCGTTCGGGAGGACGTGCTCCTTCCCGCGGACTTCCTGGGCCGGGGCGGAGCCTCCGAGAAGGAGGGCCGCCGCGGCGGTGGCGACGAGGGCTCGTACACGGATGGTCATGGACACCTCACCTTGTCGGTCTGGTACGGAGAGGCCGGCCCGGGGGTTTCCGGGGCCGGCCGCATGTTGAACGCTGAGAATGCCTTGCAGGACGAATCGGACGCGACCCGGCCGTCACAGGAACCGGCGGACCGCCTCCCGCCAGAACGGCCAGTCGTGGCCGGAGACCCCCGGCCAGAACTCGGCGTGGACGGGAATCCCCTTCCCCTGGAGGACGCCGGCGAAGTGCCGGTTCTCGCCGATGAGCGAGTCGTGCTCGCCGGTGGCGACGAACCACTCCACCTGCCGGAGGCGCTGGACGAGCCCCTCGTCGGCGTTCGAGACGCAGGCCTCGGGGCAGTGGTAGTAGCAGAGGTCGTCCCAGTACCCGTCGAGGAACTGCCCGACATGGTAGAGCCCCGAGAAGAGGACCGCCTTCGTCACGAGGCCGGGGTAGCGGCCTGCGAAGTTCGCCGCGTGGTACGCGCCGAAGGAGGCGCCGCAGACGCCCAGGTCGCCTCGCCCGGCGCGGTGCTGGACGTAGGGGGCGAGCTCCTGCCTCAGGTAGCGGTCGTAGTCGTCGTGGCGGCGGGCGCGGTAGGCCGGGGGCGCGTTCTTGTTGTACCAGCTCTCCGTGTCGACCGAGTCGACGCAGACGAGCTGGATGTAGCCGGCGTCGACCTTGTCGGCGAGCGCACCGGTGAGGCCGAAGTCCTCGTTCTGCCAGAAACGTCCCATCGACGTCGGGAAGACGAGGACCGGGTAGCCCCGATCCCCGAACCAGAGGAACTCCATCGGTCGACCGAGGTGGTGGCTCACCCAGGAGTGGTACTCGCGCCTCATGACGCGGAGTCTATCGAGCCTTTGCGGCCCGGGAGGGGGTCCGATAGGATGGTTCCCCGAGATTCCCGGAAACGTGGAGGTCGCCGTGAGCGTGAAGACGATCGGGGTCCTGTTCGGCATGGAGGACACCTTCCCGTGGGCCCTCTGCCACGAGGTCAACGAGCTCGCGCGCCGTCGGGGGCTCGCGCTGAAGGGGGAGCCCGTCCAGATCGGGCACATCTCCCAGGAGCAGGCCTTCGCGTACGACGTCGTCCTCGACCGGATCAGCCACGAGGTGCCGTTCTACCGGACGTTCCTCAAGTGCGCGGCCGCGCGGGGCGTCCAGGTGGTCAACAACCCGTTCTGGTGGTCGGCCGACGACAAGTTCTTCGACAACGTCGTCGCGCGGGCCGTCGGCGTCGCGGTTCCGCGGACGGTCCTCCTCCCGCACAAGGAGCACCCGCCGAACACGACCGAGAAGTCGTTCCGGAACATGAGCCTCGTCGACTGGGACGAGGTCTTCCGCTACCTCGGCTTCCCGATCTTCATGAAGCCCGCCTACGGTGGCGGCTGGAAGGACGTCTACAAGGTCCACAGCCGCGAGGAGTTCTTCGACGC
>CAZNSS010000077.1:0-11204 GCA_964575465.1 uncultured Holophagales bacterium
AACGGCGAAAGGCCCGGCCTCCTGATCCGGGCAGGGCTCGCCCTGACCGAGTGGAGCGAGAGGTGGTTCCCCGAGCCGCTCGTCTTCGCGTTCCTCGGGGTCGTCGGCGTCTTCCTCCTCGGCCTCGCGATGGGCGAGAGTCCCGGGATCCTCGCCGTCGAAGGGGGAAAGGCCTTCTGGTCGCTCGTCCCCTTCACGATGCAGATGGTCATGATCATCGTCGGGGGGTACGTCGTCGCCTCGGCGCCGCTCGTCAGGCGCGGCATCGACCTCCTCGCCCGGTTGCCGCGGTCGCCGCGTGGCGCCGTCGCGTTCGTGGCGCTCGCCTCGATGCTCACCTCCCTCGTCTCGTGGGGCCTCAGCCTCGTCTTTTCGGGGCTCCTCGTCCGGGCGCTCGCGCGGCGCGTGAAGGGCCTCGACTACCGGGCCGCGGGGGCCGCGGGCTACCTCGGCGTCGGGGCCGTCTGGGCGATGGGACTCTCGTCCTCCGCGGCGATGATGATGGCGACCAGGAGCGCCATCCCGCCTTCGCTCTACAGGATCAGCGGCCTGATCCCGCTCACCCAGACCCTCTTTCTCTGGCCGAGCCTCGTGACGACCGCCGTCCTGATCGTCGCTTCGGTCCTCCTCGCCTGGGCCTCGGTCCCGCCTCCCGCGAGCGCCCGGACCGCCGAGTCGTTCGGCATCGACCTTTCGGAGGAGTCCCTGCCCGAATCGTCGGGGAAGGCGGCCCGGCCGGGCGACCGCCTCGACGAGAGCCGGATCCTCCCGTGGCTCGTGGTCGCGCTCCTCGCCGTCTATCTCGTCGACCTCTTCCGCTCCTCGCCGGCCGGGGCTCTCGCGGCGCTCGACCTCGGGACGTACAACCTGATCTTCCTGACGGCCGGCCTGGCCCTCCACGGGACGCCGCGCCGGTTCGCGGCGGCGGTGGCCCGCTGCGTGCCGGCAACGTCGGGGGTCCTGATCCAGTACCCGTTCTACGCGGTCGTCTTCGGGATGATCGTCGGGACGAGCCTCGCGGACCGGCTCGCGAAGCTCTTCGTCGCGGTCTCGACTCCCGGCTCGTACCCGGTCCTCGTCGCGCTCTACTCGACGATCCTCGGGGCGGTCATCCCGTCCGCGGGGAGCCGGTGGGTCATCGAGGCGCCTTACGTCCTCGAGGCCGCAAACGTCCACCACGTCCACCTCGGGTGGGTCGTCCAGATCTACAACGCGTCCGAGGCGCTCCCGAACCTCGTCAACCCCTTCTGGATGCTCCCGCTTCTCGGTATCCTGAAGCTGAAGGCTAAGGATCTGGTCGGCTACAGCGTCCTCCAGCTCGTGGTTCACGTCCCGCTCGTCTACGGCCTCTGCTGGCTCTTCGCCCGCTCGATCCCCTGGGTCGCGCCGACGCCCTGATTCGGTCACAGGCGGCCCCTTTTCCCTTGACCTGGAGTTCTCGGATACCTATATTGCGATACGCCCGTACCGGATCGTGGGCACAGACGGGGGAGCCGAGATGCACGTCATCACGATCGACTACGACCTCTGCAACAGCTGCAAGCGCTGCTACAAGGCCTGCTTCAACGACTGCATCGTCTGGGACGCGGAGAAGAACCTCCCGGTCCCGACGTACCCGCAGGAGTGCGCCACCTGCAACTGGTGCGAGCTCTCCTGCCCGGACGGTGCGGTGAAGGTGATCCCGCAGAACCCGGTCCGAATCCCGGAGCCGTACCCGCGTTCCTTCTACCCGAAGTCGTACGTGGCGGAGTGAGAGATGGCCAACCTCGACACGAACAGTGAAGTCCACTCGGCCGACGTCCTGATCCTCGGGGCCGGGCTCGCCGGCTACATCGTCGCGAACCGGGTCAAGGAGCTGAACCCGGAGCTGTCGGTCCTCCTCGTCGAGAAGTCGACGGCCGGCTGGTCGGGTTCGAAGGCGAACAAGGGCGCCGGGGTCATGTGGGTCATGGAGGAGAAGGACGACGTCGGCAAGTTCCGCGAGTACTACTCCGCCCACCACGGCCACGGGCTGGAAGACCAGGAGCTCCTCGAGAAGGTCTGCGGCACGACGCTGGAGATGGTCGGGCACCTCGAGCGCTGGGGCGTGAACGTCGCCCGCGAGGCCGACGGGTCGCTGGCGCGCTCGAACCTGCTCCCGCTCTGGGCGCTCTGCGCCTTCGACCTCGACATCCTGATGAAGCTGAAGAAGGTCGCGTCGAAGTACGGCGTCAAGGAAGTCAGCAAGACGCAGATCGTCGACCTCCTGACGCAGGGCGAGCGGGTCGTCGGGGCCGTCGGCTTCGACATCACGAACGGCACCTTCCGGACCTTCAAGGCCAAGGCGGTCGTCAACGCGACGGGCTCCTGCTGCTGGATGGTCAGCAACATGTGGACGAGCGCCCGCGGCGACGGCATCGCGGCCGCCTGGCGGGCCGGCGCGAAGATGCGCAACGCCGAGTTCTCGAACTTCTACAACCTCGGCCTCCGCGGCAACCAGGCCGCGATGGTCGGGAGCCAGTACGCGCTCTACAACGCCGACAACGAGTGGATCGCGAAGAAGTACTGCCCCGACTTCGAGACCGACGTCGACATCGGGATCATCCTCGGGATGGAGGCGGAGGTCCGCGACGGAAAGGGCCCGATCCGCTTCGAGGAGACCGAGCTCTTCTACAACAACCCTCTCGCGGTGGGCGACTTCCTCTTCCGCTGGAACCGGCCGAACGCGAAGAAGTTCTGGCAGCGGCTCTGGGAGGGCGAGGGGAAGTACAACTCCGACCGCTCCTGGCGGCCCGAGGTCATCCCGATGTTCATCGGCGAGTGCAGCCCCGTGATGACCGACCACGAGATGCGCTCGTCCCTCGAGGGGATGTGGGTCCTCGGCGACACGAACCGCTCGGGCGCAGGATGGGCCGGCGCCGTGCCGCCGCCGAGCCGGATCCGCGGTTCCGGCCTGACGTGGGCCGCGGTGTCGGCGCTCCTCGGGTCGAAGTCGCTGACCGACTACGCGACAGGGGCGAGCGAGCCCGTCATCGACGACGACCAGGTCGCCCGGTTCAAGGAGGCGATCTACGCCCCGATGGGGCGCGAGAAGGGCCTCGACGTGCGCGAGTCGATCTTCCACCTCCAGGAAGTCATCTCCCCGCCGCGCTACAGCGCCCGCAAGAGCGCCGGGCGGATCGGCGAGTCCCTCGCGCGGGTGAACGAGGTCCTCGCCGAGTGCGAAGAGGTGTCCCCGGGCGGCGACTGGCACGTCCTCGGCCTTTGCCACGACCTGAAGAACATGGCCCAGTGCGCCGAGATCTACTTCACGTCGGCCCTGGCGCGGACCGAGTCGCGCGGGTGGCACTACCGCGAAGACTTCCCGAAGCGCGACGACGCCACGTGGCGGAAGTGGGTGGACCTGACGCTGAAGGACGGCAAGGCCGTCGTCTCGACGACGCCGCTGCCGTTCGAGCGGTTCAAGACGCCGGCCGTCGTCGACCCCTGGTTCTACGAGACGATGTACGAGAACGTGAAGTGAGCGGGGAGGCGACGATGCAAGACGTCAGGATGTCCGACCTCACTCCCGAGGAGCAGGCGCGCCCCTTCTCGAAGTACTTCTACAAGCCGCTCGCGCAGCCGGCCCCCGAGCGGCTGGCGGCGATGGACCGGCCGATCGACCCGTCCCTCGCGCTTCTCGCCGAGAACCGGAGCGACCTCCTGAACCCAGGCGATCTCCCGTGCGAGGCGGGGTGGTGCGTCATGCCCGACGGCACGGGCTTCATCGCGAACCGCCTCCCGATGCCGGGCGTCACCGTCGAGATGATCGACTGGTGGTTCGCCTGGCACGCCCTCGAGCCGCTCCGCTACAAGATCTGGAACCCGCCCTGCCACTTCGACATCTCGCTCTCCGAGCGGGACCGCGCGAAGGTCCTCGACCCGGCCCGCTCGCTGCGGCAGAAGTTCCAGGGGATCACGCACACCGTCATCGAGAACACGGGTGGCCCCTGCGCCGAGAAGATCGTCATCGAGTTCCTGACCCCCGAGGAGTTCGGCTTCGACATGGAGCGCTTCAAGGCGCCGAACGTCGGGACCTTCGCCGGGGGGAAGGGGGCCGCGCTGATGCTGGCCCCGCCTCCGGGCGTCCCGCACTTCAAGGCGGGGGCGATCATGTGCCACCTCGTGAGGGAGATCCCCGGCGGCGTCGAGTTCCGGACCCGCTTCTGGATGGGGATGCGGATCATCGACCGCAAGGCAGTCCGCTGCATCCCGGATACCGTCCGGATCCCGGACTTCGTGGTCAAGGGGTTGGCGGTCCACAACGTCGGCGAGTACGCGAACCTGGCCTCCTTCCTGCCGCAGATCTACGAAGAGCACAACGGCCTCGTGGCCGCCTGATCGAGGTGACGACGATGAGCAGCGTCCTTTCGACAGCCATGGCGGATCTCGACGAGGACGTCGTCCTCGCCGAGATCGCGCGCCTTCAGGAGAACGGAACTCCCTCCCTCGAGATCATCGCGGCGCTGCAGGAGGGGATGGCGATCGTCGGTCAGAGGTTCGAGGAGAAGGACTACTTCCTCTCGGAGCTCATCATGTCGGCCGAGATCTTCAACGAGGCCGGAAAGCTGCTCGGCACCGAGGCGACGGACGCGGCGGGGACGCTCGGGACGCTCGTCCTCGGGACCGTCCACCAGGACGTCCACGACATCGGCAAGAACATCGTACGCTCGGTCCTCGCGAGCCACGGCGTGAAAGTCATCGACCTCGGGGTCGACGTGCCGGCGGCGAAGTTCCTCGAGGCGATCCGGGAACACCGCCCGGCGGCGGTCGGCATCTCCTGCCTCCTGACGACCTGCTTCGGGAACGTGAAGGCCTGCATCGAGGCGATCGACGCCGCCGGCCTCCGCGACGGCCTGAAGGTCCTCGTCGGCGGCGGCCCGCTCGACGAGGCCGCCGGCCGGTACGTCGGCGCCGACCTCGTCTGCAAGGACGCGATGATCGCCGTCGAATGGTTCAAGACCAGGGCTGCGGCGGCGGCGTAGGACGACGATGGCGACGCCCACGAATCCCGGCGAAGCCTACGGTCAGAGGCTGGCCCGCCTGAAGGCAGCCGTCGCCCTCGAGAAGCCCGACCGGACGCCGGTCATCTCCTGGTCCGACGCCTTCTGCGCGAACCACGTCGGCGCGCCGATGTCCCGCTTCTCGTCCGACCTCATGTACTCGGCCGAGGTGACCGCCCGCTCCTTCGAGCTCCTCCCGGGCTTCGACGCCGCGGAAATGGCCGTCGCCGAGCCCGACTGGGTCGCGGCAGTCTTCCTCAGCAAGATGAAGATCGCGGGGCGGGACCTCCCGGAAGGGACTCCCTGGATGGTCGACGAGCAGGAGCGGATCACCGAGAGCGACTACGACGTCATCGCCCAGCGCGGCTGGTTCGGCTTCTTCGTCCCGTGGGCGCAGCAGAACCTCGGGATCACGGTTCCGTCGTACATCCAGCAGTCGATCGCGGCCCGAATCGAGGGAACGAAGCGGCTCGCCCAGATCGGGGTGCCGACGTACACGGTCGCCCTGGCGGGCGGAACTCCGCTCGAGGCGCTCTCGGCGGGCCGGACCATGTCCCGGTTCGTGCGGGACCTCCACCGGATCCCGGACCGGGTGCAGGCGGCGATGGACGCGACGCACCCACAGATGATCGGCGTCGTGAAGCAGGCGATCCGCGAGTCGCCGGTGAAGCCGTTCAGCGTCTTCGTCGGTCTCGCCCGCAGCTCGCCCGAGTTCTTCGGGCCGAAGCTCTGGGAGCGGTTCGTCTGGCCCTACCTGAAGTCGATGGTCGAGGCGATCATCGAGGAAGGCGTCGTCGCGAACCTCCACTTCGACTCCTGCTGGGACCGCGAGCTGCCGCGCCTGCGCGAGTTCCCGAAGGGGAGCTGCGTCTTCGCCTGCGACCACGCGACGGACATCCGCCTCGCCAGGAAGGTCCTCGGGGACCGGATGTGCATCAAGGGGGACGTCCCGTCGGCGATGCTCTCGTACGGGACCCCGGCCGAGGTCCGCGCCTACTGCAAGGCCCTCATTGCCGACATGGGCGACGGCTTCATCCTCTCTCCCGCCTGCACGATGCCCGCGAACGCGAAGCTCGAGAACGTGATGGCGATGCTCGAGGCGGTCGAGGCGTAGCGGAGTAGAAGGAGGGGGTCAGGTCTACCTTCTACACCCTGCGTCTCGACAGGGCTCGGGTTCCGGCGCGTAGAGTGTAGAAGGTAGACCTGACCCCATCTCCAGGAGGGCTGCGATGGGAACGGTGCTCCTCGCCTGCCGGACGATCGAGGACGAGGTCCTCCGGGTCGCCTCTGAGACGGGCTTCGCGGGCGAGGTCCGCTGGATCGAGTCGGGGCTTCACAACCGGCCGGAGGTCCTGCGGGGGCGCCTGCAGGAGGAGCTGGACCGGATCGACGGCGCCGACACCGTCCTCCTCGCCTTCGGCTACTGCGGCAACTCCCTCGTCGGACTGACCGCGGGGGGCTTCCGGCTCGTCTTCCCGAGGGCGGACGACTGCATCACGCTCCTCCTCGGGTCGTGCGCGCGCCGGCAGGAGGTCTCGGCCGAGGTCGGCACCTACTTCCTGACGAAGGGGTGGCTCGAGCACGAGACGAACCTCTGGGCCGAGCACCAGGCGGCCGTTCGCAAGTGGGGAGCCGAGAGGGCCGAGAGGCTTCGCGCGCGGATGCTGGCGCACTATGGCCGCCTCGCCGTCGTCGAGACGGGCGCGTACGACCTTCCGGCGTTCGTCGAGAGGACGCGGCCGATCGCCGAGGCCCTGAAGCTCGAGCATGCGGTCGTCCCGGGCTCTCTCCTCTTCCTCGGCAAGCTCCTCACCGGGCCGTGGGACGAGGACTTCGTTTCGATCTCCCCCGGCGAGACGGTGACGATCGAGCGGGTCTTCGGGCCGGCGGCCAACGCCTCGCGACGGCCGGGGGATACCCCGGTCCAGGAAGGATGAGATGGAAGACTTTCCACCCCCCCACCCGGACTTCCTCCCGCGCCTCGCGCGGCTGAAGGCGGCGCTCGCCCTGGAGAAGCCCGACCGGACGCCGGTGATGTCGCAGTCCGACACGTTCTGCGTCAACCACCTCGGGGCGAGCATGGCCCGCTTCTCGACCGACCCGGTCTACTCGGCCGAGGTGATGATGCGATCGTTCGCGGCGTTCCCCGGCTTCGACGCCACGGAGATGACGTCCTGCGTCCCCGACTTCGTCGGCGCGATCCTGATGAGCCGGATGCTCGTCGCGGGGCGCGACCTTCCTGAGGGACGCCCCTACATGGTCGATGAGGCGGAGCGGCTCTCGGCAGACGACTACGACCGGATCGTCGCGACCGGCTGGCGTCCCTTCTTCGCCGCCTACTGCAGGGAGAAGCTCGGCCTCGACCTCTCCGAGTACATGCCGAAGCTGATGGCCGGAGCGGCGACGGGGGCCAGGCTCGCCATGGCGCAGGGGCTCCCGGTCTTCACGCTCGCCGTCAACGGCGCGATCCCCCTCGAGCCGCTCTCGGGCGGCCGGAGCATGGGGAAGTTCATGCGCGACCTGTTCAAGTCTCCCGACCGGGTGCAGGCGGCGATGGACGTGATTCTGCCGGAGATGATCGCCGAGGTCCGCGAGGTCCTCGCCTTCCTGCCCGTGAAGCCGCTGACGGTCTTCCTCGGCATCGGCCGCGGCTCGAGCGGGTTCCTCTCGCCACGTTTCTGGGACCGGTTCGTCTGGCCGTACCTGAAGGCGATGATCGAGGCGATCCACGCGGAAGGGGTCGTCGCGAACCTCCACTTCGAGGGGGACTGGGAGCGGGACCTTCATCGGTTCCGCGAGTTCCCGAAGGGGAGCTGCGTCTTCGCCTGCGAGCACACGACGGACATCTTCAAGGTGAGGGATGTCCTCGGGGATCGGATGTGCATCAAAGGGGACGTCCCCTCTCCGATGCTCGCCTTCGGTACGCCGGACGAGGTCTACGCCTACAGCCGGAAGCTGATCGACAACATGGGCGACGGCTTCATCCTCGCGCCGGCCTGCACGATGCCGCCGAACGCCAGGCTCGAGAACGTCGAGGCGATGCTCGCGGCGGCCCACGAGGGGGGATGAGAGCCATGAAGACCGACATGGCGCGCTGGAGACGGGCGGTCGTCGAATCCAATGCCGTCGTCGCGATTCCGGTGATGACGTATCCCGGCCTCGCCCTCGCGGGCGAGACGCTGACGGGGCTCATCGGGGACGGGGAAGTCCAGGCACGCTGCGTGAAGGCGCTCGCCGCGCGCTACCCGTCGGCCGCGGCCGTGACGGTGATGGACCTCTCGATGGAGGCCGAGGCGTTCGGCAGCGCGATCCGCTTCTCGGACACCGAGGTCCCGACGGTGACGGGCCACGTCGTCGTCACGCTCGATGACGCCCGGGCCCTGCCGGTCCCCGCGATCGGCGCGGCGCGCACCGGGGTTCCGCTGAAGGCGGCGGAGATCCTGGCGCGCGAAATCGACGACCGTCCGGTCTTCGGCGGCATCATCGGGCCGGTCTCGCTGACCTGCCGCCTGATGGAAATGACGCCGATGATGATGGCGATGCGGCGGAGCCCGGAGACGCTCTCCACCGTCCTCGGAAAGGCGACCGAGTTCCTGAGCTCCTTCGCGAAGGCGTTCAAGGCGGCGGGAGCGAACGGCGTCGTCATCGCCGAGCCGGTGGCCGGGCTCCTCTCGCCGAAGCAGTGCGACGAGTACTCCTCGCGTTGGGTGAAGGCGATCGTCGACGCGGTGCAGGACGAGGGCTTCCTCGTCGTCCTCCACAACTGCGGCTCGACTGTGCCGCTCGTACCGTCGATGGTTTCGACGGGAGCCGGCGCGTTCCACTTCGGGAATGCGGTGGCGATGACGGAAATCCTCCCGCAGATTCCCCCCGACCGCCTCGCCTGCGGGAACATCAACCCTTCGGGGACCTTCCGCATCGGCACGCCGGAACAGATGGAGGCGGAGGTCTCGGAGCTGCTGGCGAGCATGGAGCCGTACCCGAACTTCGTCCTGTCGTCGGGCTGCGACATCCCTCCCGGGACGCCGGTCGAGAACGTCGACGCCTTCTTCCGGGCACTCGAGATGCACAACGCAGAGCGAGTCGCCCGCCCGAAAGCGAGCTGAATGACCAGAGCGGCCGCGGGCGTCCCCGTGATCTTCCTCCCGGCGGGACGGGAGGGAGGCTGCGGCGGGCAGGAGACGCTCCTCGAGGCCGGGCAAAGGCTCGGTGTGAGGATCGCGTCGGCCTGTGGAGGCCTCGGACGCTGCGACTCGTGCGCGGTGCGGATCGAGGGGGAAGTTCCCCTGCCGTCCCCGGAAGACCGCGCGCTCTTCGACGCGGCGGAGATCGCCGCGGGGTGGAGAAGGGCCTGCACGGCGCGGCCGTCCGGGCCGTGCGTCGTCCACGTTCCCGCGCGGACGGCGGCGGCGAGCGTCGCGCGCGGGCAGGAAGGAGCCCGTTCTCTGGTCCCGATCGCCGAGCCAATCGTCCTCCCGTCGGGCGAGGGCTGGCGGCGACGCGACGGCACGCGCATCGAAGGGCCGGGGCGGCCCGTCGGCCTCGCCGTCGACGTGGGGACGACGAACCTCGCCGCGGTCCTCGTCGACCTCGTCACGGGAGAGGTGCTCGCGACGGCGGCGAAGGGAAACCCGCAGGGGGCGTGGGGCGCCGACGTCATCAGCCGGCTCGAGCGGGCCCTCCAGGACGAGGCGTCTCGCCGCGACCTCGCCAGGGCCGTCCTCTCGGCGATACAGGAGCTCGGCTCGGAGCTGACGGACGGAGCGCCGGGGACGATCCAGGAAGTCTCCCTCGTCGGCAACACCGTCATGCAGCACCTCCTGCTCGGGCTCCCGGTGGAGGGGCTCGCGCGCGCACCGTATCGGCCGGAGGTCCTCGATGCGGTGGAAAGCCCGGCGGCGGAGCTCGGGCTCTTCTTCGCCCGCGGAGCCCGCGTGCGCTTCGGCCCGAACATCGGGGGCTTCGTCGGGAGCGACCACGTCGCCGCGCTCCTCGAGGTCCTCGCGGAACCGCCTGCGGGGACGTGGGCGCTCGTCGACATCGGGACGAACACCGAGATCACCCTCTCGTCCGGCGGACGGCGGACGGCGGTCTCCTGCGCGTCGGGACCGGCCTTCGAGGGGTGGCGCCTCACCTGCGGCGTCCCCGCGGGGGAGGGGGCGATCGACAGGGTCCAGGTGAACGAGACCGGGGTCGAGCTCGAGACGATCGGCGCGGCGCCGCCGACCGGCCTTTGCGGATCGGGCGTCCTCTCTCTCCTCGCCGGGCTCCGCCGGGCCGGGGCGGTCGATGCGCGGGGAGCCCTCTCGCGCCGCCATCCCCTCGTTCGGGAGCGGGACGGCGAGAGGGAAGTCCTCCTCGCGGAACGGGAGGCGGACCGGCCGCTCGTCTTCACGCAGGACGACGTGAGGACGATCCAGCTGACGAAGGCGGCGATCCGCGCCGGCTTCGACCTCCTCCTCGCCGAGCACGGCGTGGCGGAGGAGGGGCTCGACGCCGTCCTCGTCGCGGGCGCTTTCGGACGCTTCCTCGACCTCGACGCGGCGCGGGCGATCGGGCTGTTCCCGACGCTGCCCGTGGAGCGGTTCGTCAGGATCGGAAACGCCGCGGCCGACGGCGCGGCCCACCTCCTCGCCTGCGGGGCCGCGCGCCGAAGGGCGGCGGAGATCGCGCGGGACGTCCGGCACCTCGAGCCGGCGTCGGACAGGGGATTCCAGAAGACCTTCCTTCGGAGAACATCGCTCTGAGCGGAGCCGCTCGGGCAGAGGAGACACGCATGGAAACGAAGATCACCCAGGACGAGGTCGGTACCCACATCGACTGGAGCCACGACGGGGTCACCCCCCGGATGATCGACTGGTTCTGGAGCAACATGGAGAAGGGGTTCCTCCTCTGGCATCCCGCGCAGCACGAGCCGCTCCAGTGGGCCGTTCCCGTGAAGCACGGGAACCCGATCGGCTCGATCCACATCGCGCCCCAGACGTGGAACGACGGGACGCGCCAGAACCTCTACATCCGCATGGAGAAGCTCGAGGACGTGCCGGTCGCGGTCCGCGACTACATCTGCTACGAGCACGTCGTCCTCGTCGCGGGCCTCGGCCTCGGCGAAGAGGCGCTCACCGCGAACGACCCGCTCGGCTTCCGGCTCCACCAGTACCAGAAGACCGACGCGGGCGTCGTCGG
>CAZNSS010000078.1:0-11123 GCA_964575465.1 uncultured Holophagales bacterium
AGGGCCATGAAGTGGAGCTTGTCCCACTTGCCGGGGCCGTCCTCGCGCTTCTCCTGGTCGGCGAGCGAGAAGGAGTTGACCTCCTTGGCCGTCTTGAAGCCGAAGTTGTCCTTGAGGGCCGTACGGTACTCGTCGAGGGAGACCTTCTTTTCGTCGTAGACGATCTTCTTCAGCGCGGCCATCGAGTTGATGGTCGTGATCGTGCCGGCGGACTCGACGTTGTACGTGGCGTTGTAGCGGTAGCCGAGCTCGTTGATGAGGTGGCCCCTGTCGAGGCAGTCGGGCTTCATGTACGAGTTGATGACCGCCATGTTGTTCTTGCGCCAGATGTCGTGCTGGATGTTGTTCGTGAGGTCCAGCACGTGGACGGCTTCCTGCCAGTAGAGCTTGAACTGGTCGAAGAGCTCGTCGAACGTCGCGAGCTTCTTGCCGTGCGCCTTGAAGACGCGCTCGCCGGTCCGCTGGTCGACGCCGTCCCACAGCGTCAGCTCGAGGATCTTGGGCATCGAGATGAAGTGGACGCCGACGGAGGTCGGCTGGCCGGCGCCGCCCGGGATCCAGTAGGTCGTGTTGTTGAGAGTGATCGGCTTCCAGGTGCAGCCCGACGTCTCGAGGCAGCCGCCGATCGCCCAGGCGCGCGCGTCCTCGATGTCCATCCCCTCGGGGCCGTAGTGGTGCTTGAGGAACTCCATCGCGACCTGGTTGTTCATGAAGGCCGGGTAGCCGCCGCCGGTCTTGATGCACTCCATGGCGAGGAGCAGGTAGTCCTCGGGGAGCTTCTCGTCGTAGATGACCGCGAGCGTGGACTGCGGCATCACGTTCCGGATGCCCGCCTCGAGGAGGAGGTACTCCAGCCGGTTGCAGGCGTGGCGCCCGTCCTTCTGGAGGCCGGCGCACGACACGGTGTTGAACGTGTTGCCGGAGAGGACGCCGCCGACGACGCCCATCGAGGCGAAGCAGTCGATCGAGGTCTTCACGACGCGGTCGAGCTCGAGGAGCTCGACGACCTCGTCCTCCGTGATCCGGCCCGCCTTGATGTCCTGGTCGAACCAGGGGAAGAGGACCTGGCCGATGCGGCCCGGGGACATCCCCGAGATGGCGTCCTCGTTCAGGACGGCCAGGTGCATCGTCTCGATCATCTGGAAGGCCTCGATGAAGGTCCGGGGCGGGTTGTGCTCGAGCCACTCGAGGCGCTCGGCGATCCCCTTGTACTCGGCCTTCTGGACGGCTTCCTTCTCGATCGACTCGAGACGGCGGGCTTCCTTCGCGTAGTTGCGGACCCAGGCCTGGAGGCCCTCGGTCGCGAGGATGACCGCCTCGTAGTTGTAGAGGCGGTTCATGCCGGTGAGGCCGTCGCCGTCGGCGCGGCCCGCGACCTTGGCCTTCATCTCCTTCGCGAGGTTGATGATGCCGTCGAAGCCGAGGTGGAGCGGGTAGTAGTAGTTGATGACCTCGCGCCCCTGCGGGAGCGTGTAGCCGGAGTCGAACATGCAGACGATGTTCCGCATGATCGCTTCCTTGGTCTCGTAGCCCGGGACCATCGTCTCGTACTTGTGCCCCAGGTCGTCGACCGACTTGCCGACCCACATCCGGGCGACCTCGAGGAGGCCGGGGATCTCTTCCTGGCGCATCCCGAACTTCCCGGCGATGGAGACGACCTTGCCGAAGCTCTTGACGACGTTGCCGCCGCCCTGGCCGAACTTGGAGTGCTCGTCGACGGACGTCGACCCGCGCTTCAGCGCGTCCTGGTAGAGCTCGTCCTCCTTGGCCATGTAGAAGCCTTCGGAGAGCCACGGCATCGGGAAGGAGCCGCGGAAGAAGGGGGCCTTGTGCATGACGAGGAGCTCGCCGGGGAAGATCACGGGCGTCGTGTGGGAGAAGGCGGCCTTCAAGGCCATCGCCCGGCGCACGACGGGAATCTCGTTGTCGTGCTGGAAGTACTCCCGCGTGTACCAGTACGGGAACTCGTTGTTCGCCGACGAGAGGGTCTGCATGAAGATGTCACGCAGCTTCTGGACGCGCGGGTGCGCTTCCTTCTTGATCTCGCGGTCGACGAGGTTCTTCGGCGCGTGCCCGCCGACCTCGAAGTCCATCGAGACGCCGGCGTCCGCCAGTACTTCCTTCAGTTTCTTCGGCATCGAAACCCTCCTGATTCTTCGCTGCTTCCGGGTGGGGCTGTCTGGGCCGACTGGGTCCAGTTTCGTTTCGCTCCTTCCATCGCAAGGGCGCTGCCACACTCGCCACACCGTTGGCCGGCTCCCCGAATCCTCTCCACCACAGGGGCTTAGGCCTCTTTCGTCGATACCGTTCCCGGCCGGTCCTGCTGTCTCGGTGCGTGACATGCAGGATGGCCATTCCGGCCCCCCGATGGGGTCTCGGGCTGTTCAACGAATGTGAGCAGAGACCGCATCCCGTGCGGCCTCGCATCGCCTCGGAGCTCGCCGCGGAGCACGCGTCTCCATTCGTGACACCCCCTGTCACGGGCGACGACACGCGCGATGGCCCTTGCGGATCCTCGATCTGCGGCCCACCTTCTCCCGCGGGCGGACTGGGCCCTCGGGAAAAGGAAGATGACGAACGCACCGACGGTGAAACGTCTGGTGGCGGCGCTCGTCCTCGACCGCGAGGCCCTCGATTGCCAGAAGGGGCTCTGCTCCGGCGGCATCGACGCGAACGCGCTCGCCGACGACGTCCGATCCGCCTACTACCAGCTCGTGGGCGCGCTCCGCGCGCTCGAGCCCATCGACCTCGCCGCCTCGCGCATCCTCGGCGCCCTCGGCGAGACCCCCGACCCGAACGCCTGAACGCGGTGGAGACCGCACGGAGAAGCCAGATGCCCGTGAGCCCGATAGCCGAACGAGACGTCCTCACCCGGGAGATCGTCGAGCGCGAGTGGGAGATGATGAGGGCCGTCGTCTCCGACGGCCGCTCCCTCTGCCAGGAGCGGCCCGGCACCTTCCGCGCGATGCGCGAGATGAGCCACTCCGTCCTGTCGCGCGACACGCTCGCCTCGTACCTCGGCGACCTCAGGAACGCCCAGGTCGACGGCCGCAACCTCGTCACCGAGAAGTACGCCCGGATGGGGGGGCAGATCCCTCCGCTCTCGGCCTGCCCTCTCATCCCGAGGATCGTCGCGATCGAGTCGGCCTGGATGGAAGCGCTCTGCACGGCCTTTCCCATCACGCTGCAGGCCGCCGTCACCTACTTCGCACGCTACGAGGCGTGCGAGCTGGAGACCTACTCCGACGCGACCCTGACGCTCTTCTACCGCGACGTCCTCGCCGCCCGCGAGGCGGGCCGGAACCTCGTCCGCGAGCGCTACGAGCACCTCTTCCGGAAGCTCGGCCAGGGGACCCTCGCCGAGGTCGAGGCCCGGGCGCGTGAGCAGGCCGCGGCCCCGGCCTGACGCGCGTCGCGTCGCGCGAACGGACGTCCTCACGCACGAACTCGTCGCGCCCCGCGACGGAGGGAACTCATGACGCTTCCGCAGATTCCCGGGCCCGAGGTTCTCGTCGAGGAGATCGTCCAGCACGAGTGGGAGATGGTGATGGAGGCGATCGCCGACCGGCCCGAGCTCCTCCAGGAGCGCCCCGGAAGCTTCCGGACGATGCGCGAGATCACGAACGCCGCGCTGTCACCCGACACGCTCCGCTCCTACCTCGGCGAGCTCCGCAGGGCGCGCCTCGCCGGCCGGAACCTCTACGAGGAGAAGCTTGCGCACCTTGCGGCGCGCCCCCCCGCCACCCGGAACCCCTTCGTGCCGCGAATCGTCGCGATCGAGACGGCGTGGATGGCCGAGCTCGCCGAGCGCTTTCCCTTCACGTTCCGCGGCGCGATCTCCGACTTCGCGCGCGCCCTCGAATGCGAGCTCGCGACGCTCTCCGACCCGACGGTCATGCTCCTCTACCGCGACGTCCTCGCCGCCCGCGAGGCGGGCCGGAACCTCGAGCGGGAGCACTACGAGACCCTCTTCCGCCGGCTCGCGAAGGGGACGATCGAGGAGGTCGAGGCGCGGGAGCGGGCGAAGGTCCCGGACTCGATCTGATGTCAGCCCGGAAGGAGGCCGCGCTCGCGCAGGATCGCGTCGAGCTTCTTCGCGTAGCGTTCGTCCAGCTCGCGCACGACCTCGGCGTGGGCGAGCGCCTCCGGCTCGTCGCCCCGCTCGAGGAGCGTGAGGGCGAGCTGGAACCGCGGCGGCGCGAATCGCGGCGAGGCCTCGACGGCCTGCCCCAGCATCTCCGCGGCCCCCTCCGTGTCTCCCTGCATGCCCCGCGAGAGCCCGAGGCCCCAGAGGGCGCCCACGTGGTGCCGGTCCAGGGCGAGCGCCTTCGCGTAGGCCGCGTCGCCCTCTTCCCAGCGGCTGCAGGAGCGGTACGTCGTCCCGAGGTACGCCCAGTGGTCGGCCGTCGGCTCCCCGTCGACGACGAGCTTCATCTTCGCGATCGCCTCGTCCCAGCGGTCCGCCCGGCCGAGCTCGAGGGCGTCCTGGATCTCTCTTCTCACGGCCGGAGATCGTACGCCCGCACGACGGGAGGTCCCTCGTGAAGGGTCTCGAGATCTCGCGCGCCCACTGGGAGGGCGTCGTCGCGCCGGCCCTCGCCGCGCGGCTTCCGTCGCTCCTCCCGCGGATCGCGGCCGGCCTCGTCGGCGAGGGTTCCGAGTGCTTCGGCTTCGACGACGAGCTCTCCCGCGACCACGACTTCGACCCGTCCCCCTGCCTCTGGCTCTCCGCCTCCGACCTCTCCGGGCACGGCGCATCGGTCGCCGCGCTCGTCGATTCGCTGCCGCCCCCGCCCCGCGCCTCCCTGGTCACGGCCGAGGGGCGCGGACGGCGCGGCGTGCACGAGACCGGGGCCTTCTACAGGCGCTTTCTCGGCCTCCCTCGTGCGCCGCGGACCCTCGAGGAGTGGCGCGGAATGCCCGAGACCGGCCTCGCGGCGGCGACGAACGGCGAGCTCTTCGCCGATCCGGCCGGCGGGTTCTCGGCGATCCGCGCCGGCCTCCTCTCCTTCTACCCGGAGGATCTGCGCCTCGCGAAGCTCGCGCGGCGCCTCCACGCCGCGGGCCAGGCGGGCCAGTACAACCTGGGGCGCAGCCGGGCGCGAGGCGAACGCGTCGCCGCGGCGCTCGAGCTCGCCGAGTTCGTCGACGCGGCCCTCGCCACCGCCTTCCTCCTCGCCCGGCGCTACCGCCCGTTCTCGAAGTGGGCGCACCGCGCCCTCGGGTCCCTTCCGCCGCCGGGTCCGCGCCTCCACGCGCTTCTCGCCGATCTCGTCGCGGCCCTCCCCTCCGCCCCGGGGCGCGGGCCCGACCTCGTCGAGGAGACCTCCGCCCTCCTCGCCGGCGCGCTCCGCGCGGAGGGCCTCACGTCGACGCCTTCGGACTTCCTCGTCGACCACGCGCGGGAGGTCGCCGGCCGCGTCGCCGACCCTCTGCTCCGACGGATGGCGGGTGGCGCGTGAGCGAAGCCGCGCCCGCCGTCCCCACGGCCCGACCTTCGAAGCGGTCGAGTCTCTTCACGCTCCTCATCGCCGCGATGGTGGCGCTCCCCCCGCTCTCCATCGACATGGTCCTCCCGGCCCTGCCGTCCATCGCCTCCTCGCTCCGCGAACCCGTCGGGAAGGCCGGGCTCGCGATCAGCCTCTTCCTCGCCGGCTTCGCGCTCTCCCAGCTCGTCCTGGGTCCGCTCTCCGACCGGCTCGGGAGACGTCCCGTCCTCCTCGCGTCCTGCGCCGCCTTCTCGATCGCGGGCTTCGGCGCCGCGCTGGTCGGCTCCGTCCACTCCCTTCTCTCGCTCCGCCTCCTCCAGGGGGTCGGGGCCGGCGGCTGCATGGTCGTCATCTTCGCCGTCGTCCGCGACCTCTTCGAGGGCGACGAGGTGCGCTCCCGCCTCGCCACCGCGAACGCGATCATGGGGATCGCCCCGATGGTCGCGCCGACGGTCGGGGCCCTCTTCCTCTCCTTCACCGGCTGGCGCGGCCTCTTCGGTTTCCTCGGGGCCGGCGGCGCCGCCCTCCTTCTCGGGTGCGGGCTGGGGCTCGGCGAGTCGATCGGGCAGAACCGGCGACAGGTCGGCGTCGGCGAGCTCGCCGACGACTACCTCCTGGTCCTGTCCGTTCGCCCCGTCCTCGGCTGCGCCCTCATCGCGGGCCTCAGCTTCGGCCTGCTCCAGGCCTACGTCCTCGGCTCGAGCTTCCTCTTCCTGGGCGTCCTCCACGTCAGCCCACGCCTCTACGCGCTGATCTTCGCCGCGATCGCCTCGGGCCAGATCTGGGGCGCGACGAGCGCGGCCGCGCTCGCCCGGCGGGGCGTCCGCCACCAGACCGTGCTCCTCGGCGGGATCCTCCTCGGGCTCGCCGGAAGCGGCGCGCTGCTCCTCCTCGCGACGCTCGGCCTCGTCCGCGTCGCCACCGCGATCCCGACGCTGCTCCTCGTCACGACGGCCCTGGGGCTGATCACGCCGACGGCGGCGCACGGAGTCCTCGCGCCGATGCCGCACGTCGCCGGCACCGCCTCCGCCGTCCTCGGCTTCATCCGGATGTCGGGGGGCGCGCTCGCCTCGGCGCTCGTCTCGCTCTCCTCCACGGGGTCGCCGGCCGCGATCGCCGTCGTCATGGCGCTCTTCGCCTCCGGGACCCTCGTCGTCTGGCTCGCGGCGGTGTCACCGCAACGGCCGGACGATCCCCACCATTCGCCCCACCTGCGTCCGTCCGGGGCTGGCGCCCCGTGCGGTGATCCCTTCCCCGTCGCCCCGAAGACCGACCGCAGAAGGAGCCCGTCGTGAAGAAGAAGCCGAACGTCAAGGTGGCCTGCGTGCAGGCCGCGCCCGTCTACTTCGACCTGGAGGAGACCGTCGGGAAGGGGATCCGCCTCATCATCGAGGCCGCAAGGAACGGCGCGAGGTACGTCGGGTTCCCGGAGGTCTGGATCCCGGGCTACCCGCTCTTCGCGTGGCTGAACGCGCCGATCGGGTCGCTCCCCCACATGCCCGCCTACCGCGACAACTCGCTCGTGGTGGGCGGCGAGCACGACCTGGCGCTCCGCCGGGCCGCGCGCGAGAACGGCATCTACGTCTGCATGGGCTACTCGGAGCGCTCCGGCGGGAGCCTCTACATGGGGCAGATGCTCATCTCGCCGGACGGGGAGCCGCTCATCGTCCGCCGCAAGGTGAAGCCGACGCTCGCGGAGCGCTCCGTCTTCGGCGAGGGCGACGGGACGCACCTGAAAGTCGTCGACACGGAGATCGGCCGCCTCGGCGCCCTCAACTGCTGGGAGCACCTGCAGCCGCTCCTGAAGTACGCGATGTTCGCGCAGAACGAGCAGATCCACACCGCGAGCTGGCCCGCCCTCGCGCTCTACAAGGAGCAGTCGTACGCCCTCGGCCGGGAGGCGACCTGGGCCGTCAGCCAGACCTACGCCCTCGAGGGGCAGTGCTACGTCCTCGCGTCGACGATGAACGCCACTCCGGAGGTCGTCGAGACGCTCTGCGACACGCCGGAGAAGAGGGCGTGGCTCGCCGCCGGCGGCGGAGCCTCGATGATCTTCGGCCCCGACGGCGCCCCGCTCTGCAAGCCGATCCCCCACGACCAGGAGGGGATTCTCTACGCCGAGGTCGACTTCGACGCGATCGGCATCGCGAAGACGACCGCCGACCCCGCAGGGCACTACGCGAGGCCGGACGTGGCGCGGCTCCTCCTGAACGCGGCCCCTGCGCTCCGGGTGGTGCCGATGGACGCGTTCGCGCAGGCCGGGGCGTACGCGCGCCCGCAGGACTCCGGAGGCCCCGACGACGACGCCTGCGAGCGCAAGGGGTGCTCCTGCGAAGAGCCCGGTCCCGTCTGAGGTCCCCCGGTCCGGCGGGGGCGCGCTCCGTCGGACCGGCCCTTCTCTCCGGAACCTCCGATACCGTCAGAGCCAGCGGCGGACGCGCACTCGGTCCCCTGCGTGCACCTCGCCGGAAGGGCCTTCGCCCGCCGGGAGTCCCGGCCGTCTCCTGCCGGTCGCGGCGAGGCACCGCACCGCGTGGACGGCGAGGCCCAGGGCCAGGGGGTCCACCGCCCAGCGGAAGCGATTGTTCTCGCCGACTTCCAGGAGGTTTCCGACTGCGGCGACCCAGAGCAGCGTCACCCACGCGAACAGGACGAGGCCCCGCTCCACTTCCGTCGCGGGGAGCCTCCGCGCAAGGACGAACCACCCGCCCCAGGCGAGCGCGGTGACGTGGACGAGGAAGAGGGTCCAGGAGATTCCGTGGTCGAGGAGGACGAACCGGTCGTACACCGTCTCCCACGCCGCCAGGGCCCTTCGGTTCCCGGCGAGGAGCAGCGGGTCTTCGCACGACGGCCTGAAGTAGAGCGTGAGGGCCTCGCCGATCGAGAGGAGCCACGTCGCCGGGTGCGCGGCGAGGACGGTCCGGGCGTCCCGGAGGTAGGCCTCCGACACTCCGACCCAGAGGAGATTGTTGTGGTTCGAGGCTCCTCCCGGCCGGCGGACCTGATCGAGGGCCGGTATCCCCGTCGGGGGCGTGCTGGCGTGCACGGGAAGGTCCCGGACGTCGGGGAAGGCCGGCCGAGTCGGGACGCGGGCGAACGGGGACAGGTCGCCGGCCGAAATGAGAGCCTCGCGCTCGACCAGCGGGAGGGCGAATGTCGTCCCCCGGGCGAGGCTCATCCCGAGCCAGCTGCTCGTCCCGAAGAAGCCGAAGAGGATGGCGTTCTTTGCACAGAGGGCGATGGTCAGGACGACCGGCCCGGACGCGGCCGCGAGGACGAGCCGCGGCCGCCGGGCCTGCGCCGCAAGGAGGAGCATGAGAAGGCCGAGCCAGACCACGTGGAAAAGGCTCCGGGTCCAGGTCACGGCGGCGGCGGAAGTGAAGAAGAGGACCCCCCAGAAGAGCGCCCCGTGACGCAGGAAGCGCCCCAGGCAGAAGGCGGCGAGGAGCAGAAGCGCTCCGACGGGCAGCTCGTAGAACAGCCATTTCTCGTAGAGGAGGGCCGAGGGGCCCGCTGCGAAGAGCGTCGCGAGGAGCGCCCCCGCCGCAGGCGAGGCGCCCAGGGAGCGCAGAAACCGGAAAAGGAGGAGGGACAGCGCGAGTCCGAGCGCGAGCTGCAGGACGCTGAAGAGAGCGCCTTCCGAGCCCGGGGCGACCTTCAGGACGACGCCGACGTAGAGATTGAAGAGCGGCGGCTGAATGTGCAGGTAGGCGAGGCTCTCGGCCAGCCGGTGGCGCAGGAGATCCCCGTCGAGGAACTGGCAGAACTCGAGGAGCGGTCGGGCGTCGAACCGGGCCCCCGCGGCCGCGAAGAGGAGACGAGACGCGGCGAAGAAGACGACGACGAAGAGGATCGCCGCCCGGTCCGCCGCTCTGTCCGGGCGCTCCGCGGGTCTCCGGGGAGGCAGCACGTCCCTGGTGCCCGGAAAGGCCCGCACGCTAGCCCCGCTGCCAGACCTCGATCGCCTCGATGAGGCCCTCGTCGCCGAGGAACGAGACGCGGTCCCCGACCTTCCTCCCCAGAAGCCCCTTCGAGGCGTCGGCGAGGTAGGAGTAGATCTCGACCTCGGGCCTCGAGTCCCACGGGCCGAGGAGGGTGACGGCCCGCGTGCCTCCGAGGAGCCGCAGGGTGACGCGCGTCCCCGGCCGCACCTCCGACGTGTCGACGGTCGCGGGGTCGAGGACGCGGGCCTTGCGGAGCTCCTCCTGGAGCTTCGCGACGCGGACGCCGAGGTCCTGCTGGCGCTGCTTGCGCGCCTGGTACTCGAAGTTCTCGGAGAGGTCTCCCTCGGCACGGGCGACGGCGAGGCCCTTCGTGTTCTCGGGGATGTCGACCTCGACGAGCTTCTCGAGCTCCTTCTTCTTCCCCTCGAGCGCCTCCTCCGTCACGAAGAAGTTCTCGTCCCCCCCCTTGCGGAGGTCCGGGAAGCGCATCTCGGCGGCCGAGAAGAGCGCCGCCCGGCGGTGGGGCTCGAGGTCGTTGTGCCGGTCGAGCGCCTGGAGGAACTGCTGCGCGTCCTCGAGCGACGCCTGCTTGACGAGCCAGGCCGCGGCCATGCCCGTCCGGTCGAAGAGCTCGCGGATCTTCGCCCGCCCGCCCCCGAGGTCCTCCCACGAAGCCGCGTCGAGGAGCCGGCCGAGGACGGTCGGCGTGAGCCGCGCGCGGAAGGACTCCTCCTGGGCGGCGCGGAGACCGAACCAGAGGAACGCCTTCGGCCCGCTCCGGGGAGACTTCAGGAGCTTGTCGAGCGTCGCCTCCCGCGTCGAAGGGTCGGCCTCGGCGAGCCGCCGGTCGATGAGGTCGAGCGTCCGGGCGTCCTCCTCGCGGAAGAACCACTCCGCGACGAGCCGCGGCCCGTCCCCGGGACGCGACACGAGGAGCCCCTCGAGGAACCGCTCGCGCGAGAGGCGGTCCTCGATCCGGGCGAGCATCGGGAGCGGCGACTCGGGGACGAGCTCCTCCGGCGTGAAGGAGAGCGTGACCCCGTCCACCTTCTCCACCGCGACGGCGAGCTCGTAGGCGAGCGGGACGTTCGTGGCGCGGACGGCCTTCGCGTCCTCCGCGAGCCGGGCGGCCATCGTCGCGGCGAGCGCGGGGTCGCGCTTCGCGTTCTTGCGGAAGAAGTCGAGCCGGGACTCGGGGGAGTGAGCCTTCTCGAACTTCGCGAGGATCGCGGCATCGGCAGCCTGCGAGGTGTGCGTCCACTCCACCGACGCGCTCTTTCCCGAGCCGTGGAGGACGACGTGGGCGCTCTTCCGCGCCGCGGTCCACCACGACGTCCAGCGCTCCTCGGGGACGAGGCCCGCCATCGCCTCCTTCACCTCGGAGACGGGAAGGGCCTTGCCGAAGGAGTCCAGGAGCCGCCGGAGCCCCTCGGGCGGGTCGGAGAGGGCGAGCGCGCCGAGCGCCTCGCGCGCGGTGAGCTTTTCGTGGAGGAAGTGCCCTTCGGGGAGCGGCGACAGGCTCTTGGCGGCGACGCCGATCGGGATCGACACGCCGACCGACTTCTCGAAGTCGACCCTCACGGCGTCGAGGGCGAAGTTCATCTCCACGACCTTGCCGGCGCCCCTGCCCGGCATGAAGAAGCAGCGGCCGACCTCGAACGGGAGCCACTTCTCCGCCCGCTCGACGCGC